>NZ_VOYL01000064.1:0-12570 GCF_013420295.1 Acinetobacter sp. YH01018 | reverse complement strand
TATGGGTGAATTATAGCAAAATAAAGCACTGTAATAAAGGCGATATTTGATTTTTTATGGCTATCGCCACTCGCTTATATCCCCCACCTGACTGTCGGTGGGGGTCTTACGCTCGATGAAGATAAGACTGAACTCAACGCTTTTATTGCCAGCCGGGTACAATTCTGACTACCCCTCTGAAAGCCTGTTGCAGCGTTTCTGCCCTTGTTCAAGGATTCTAAAATACCTTCTACGACTATGACCTATGCCGCTATTCTCGAGATGTGTTGCAACTTGCTACATGTCTACATCGCAGGTCATGTCCATGCGCGTCATTCAAATAAAAGGGAATAGGAAAACGGCTTCCCATCAGTTTAAAGCAGGCTCAGCTCCAGACTCATCGGCTGCTCAAACGGGTCAAATAGAACACCTAAAAAAATCCTGCAGTTAGCAGGATTTTTTTAGGCTGAGTGGATTGCTGGCTACTTAGCCTTTTGCGGTACGTTTTAATTTCTCGGGATCATCAAATGGCAAGGTATGCGCGATTGCATTTACCTCCAGGCTGCCTTTGACCTGCAGGGCTTTACCCTGCTCTGCATAAGGCACATCCAGACGTGCGATGGCCACGGTTTTACCGGTCAGCGGCGAATGCATACCGCAGGTAATGACCCCCACTTGCTGATTGCCGTCCCATAAGGTATCTCCCATTGCAGGCACCTGATCGCCTTCCAGCAATACACCGAAGATTTTAAAGCGTTCTTTGCCTTTTAAACGGCGATGCTCATAGCAGCCGCGGAATTCGCCTTTATGCGGTGAAACCGTGAAATCCAGGCCGAGTTCCCACAAGGTGTCGCCGCAGACATCATTCTCGAAGGGGAAATATTCTGAATTATCATACGGAAAGAAGAGTAAATAACTTTCTGTACGCAGCCAGTCCAGCGTGGTAAATGAACAGGGAATAATGCCATATTCAGCGCCGGTACTGAGAATGGTTTCCCAGATCATCGGTGCATCGGCCGCCTTACAGAAAATTTCATAGCCGCGTTCGCCGGTATAGCCGGTACGTGAAATCATGACAGGCGCACCAAACAGTTTGGTTTGCAGATGGTGAAAATAGGGCAAATCACGAATGCCCGCGACATGTTGAGCTAAATAGTCCACGGCCAATGGCCCTTGCAGCGATAAATCATGCAGGTCATCATCAAACAGTACCGCAACCTGACGCCCAGCCGCTGAGCGAATCAGCATTTCATAGCCAATGCCTGTGCCATGCACCACCATAAAGGCATTTGGTCCGGTACGGTAAATCACGCAGTCATCCACAAATTTTCCTTGCTCATTCAGCATGGTCGCATACACGGATTTGCCGGGATACAATTTGGAAATGTCGCGGGTGGTTGCATATTCCAGCAGGCTTTCCGCATGCGGGCCGACATAATGGACTTTTTTCAGGCCCGAAACATCCATCAATCCGGCTTTGGTGCGGATAGCCGTATAGTGATCTGCAATATCCGAATCATAGGTCCATGCTGTTCCCATGCCGTTCCAGTCTTCTAATTTTGAACCGAGCTGACGGTGGTGGGCTGCCAATGCAGAAATGCGCCAAGAGTTTGCCATACAGGTCTTCCTTATTGAATATTTTAAAATGTGCTGATTACTTAATTTTTGAAACTGAGCTGTTATTCATCTACGCCATCGAACTGGCTGAGCCATTGCACCAGCGGTTCACGATATTCACTGATGCCCTTGTATTCTGCGATCGGCTCAGGCAAATCGCGGATTACGCGGTATAGCCGCTTGGCCCATGCCGGGTTGCGGGTCAAATCATTCAGGCTAATCAGATAAGTGCGGATACTGAACAGCAGTGCATTGCTGCGTGCCAGACGCGGCATTGTTTGTAGCTCCACCCGCAAATGCACCAGTTCACCGGCATTTTCCGCAGTGACCAGACCGCGTTCATGTCCCCATAAATGATAGGTTTCCGAGGAAGTATCCATACGCGGATTGATGGTCATTGTCCAATTCAGACGTCGGTAGGGCTGGCCAACCTGAATGTTGAGCAGGAATTTGAGTGCGCGCTCAAACACCCCCAGGTTATGTGCCAGTTTTGGTACAGGGGCGTGCCATTGCTTAAAACTCATGCCGGCATCAAAATTCAGTGACCAGTCTGCAGGGCCGGTGATCATGCCGGCATCCATAAACAGATCGCCATCACGCTGATCCAGCAAGGCAATATCGCCTTGGAACTGACGGCTGATAAATTCAAACGGCTCCATCGGCAAGCTGTCTGCCTGACCAAAAATAAAATGGACGTCGATATTTAATGGTTGATTGACCCAGTGCCAGTTCAGGCCATCGCGCTCCAGCTGGAAATGTTCAGGGTAGTCTTCCGCATAATGCAGCATCACCATTTCCAAAAAGTCCCAGCTTGCTTGACGCATGTGAGGCATGATAATGCAACGTTTCGGATCCTTTTCCAGGGTTAAACGGCGCTCGTTCATTTCCGTTACATAATGTTCATCTACATCGAACCAATGCTCAAAAATGCTATCCGGCCTTGAAACAACAGGCTCAATATTCACCGAATACATATACTGGTCTTCGGGAAATGGAAAAGGAAAACGGGCAATCGCCTTTGCACTGTTATGGTAGTGAAACTGATCATGCATATTTTCATTGGGGTTAAATTGAACCGTCATCGTAATCTCCCAAAGCTATAGGTCTAAATGCAGGCAATGGCCTTGTTTGGCACGCGAAACGCAAGGCATCAACTGCGCCGAGCGCTCCTGCACCGTTAAATAATGATCCAGATGTTCTACCTCGCCTTGGCTGTAGGACGTGGCACATTGACCGCATACGCCGCCGCGGCAGAGATTGGGTACCTCAATGCCTTCTTGTTCCAGTGCTTCCAGCAGGCTAAAATCGCCGGGCACATGAATACGGCGCTGGCTTTTACTGAGCACGGCATCAAATGCGACTCCCGGTGCAGGCGAAGAAAAAGCTTCCCAATGCACACGTTTTTTTGACCAGCCCAGCATTTGTGCACAGTCAACAACAGCATGAATCAGACGCTCTGGCCCGCAAATATAGACATGGCTGCCGAGGGACTGCTGGCTCAGCAATGCGTTTATATCCAAACGGCGCTGGGTTTTTTCCGAATAAATATGTACCTGGTCATGAAACAGCTGCATCAGCATATCTTCATAGGCATTGCTGATGCCGTCACGACAGGCATAGTGCAGTTCAAAACTGTGCCCGGCATGCAGCAGGTATTTCATATGCGACAGGAACGGGGTAATGCCGATGCCGCCGGCAATAAATACATGATGCTGGGCCTGAGAATTGAGGGAAAATAAATTCAGCGGCGCAGAAATATTTAGGGTATCGCCCACCTGGATGTTTTCATGCAGGTATTGCGAACCGCCACGCGAGTTCTCCTGCAAGCGCACCGCAATTTGATACTGGTGCTGCTCATACGGGGCATTCAGCAATGAATAGGCATTGCGGATGATGCGGCCTTCAACTGGCAACTGTACAATCACATGACTGCCGGAAGAAAACGGCTGCAAGGGGGCATCTAAAGCGGCCAAGGTAAATTCGCGAATCATCGGGGTAACTTGATAAATTCGGGTTACATGGACAGGAACGGTTGGGTTCATGCGCTGAGTGCTCCCATAGGTTGATGCGCATTGGCACAGACTCCCATATAGGCGCCAAGGCGTTCAGAAAAATGACTGCGGATCAGCAGTTCGACCTGACACTGTTCACAGCTACAAAGCTCGTCTTTAACGGTGTTCTGGGTATGACCGCAGTGCACGCAGTAGACTTTTTTACGCGGGTTTTGCAGGCTGGAGCTATCCGCAATCAAGCTGATTTCCTCATCTAGGCAGCCCGTACCCACCAGGCACTGCTGTACTGTCCAAACAAAGGATTCATCACCGCAGACCACGGTACGCACGCCGGCCTTTTCCTGCTGCAGCACTGTCTCTAGTTCATGCAGCAGGCCAGCCAAGGCTGGATCTTGTTGACTGTCCAACATCAGCTGCACCGTTTGCGGATGCTGTTTGCTCATTTCGGTTAATTTCCGGGTCACTGCCGATGCTGCATGCTGCAACACCAGAACATACTTGGGTGCATTCCAGTGCAGCGTTTCTACAGTGTCATATCTGGGGGTACTGTGCATGGCTTCCATCATTTGAGAAACCTCATATAAGAACTACATAATCAGATATTTAAAGGTTTTTACGCCGCCTGGCCATTCCCTCTAAATCATACCCACTAAGGGGTAAAGCACGATATGCGGGGGAGATTTTTAAGCTAATGCGGAAATAAAAAAAGCAGCTGGAAACCAGCTGCTGCAGAAGAAACGTATGCCAGGTTGTTACTATGTGTTATGGGGCTGCCCGGCAGTGTTACGGGTCAAGCATTGACCGTGCTAACCTGCCTTTTGCTGTAGGTTGGCCTCGGTCTGTAAATAGGCCTCCAGGGAGTCATCCAGGGCATCAATCCAGGGCGTATGATGCGGCGTTGCCATCGTCCCGGTCATCAATGAACGGTAAGTATTGTCACGGAAGGCCATAATGTTTTCTTGCTTGTGTTTTTTCCATTGCAAAAAGGTCAGCCGCACCGCTTCAATATCAAAGCTTGGATAATCGGTCTGATCAATCAGGCGCATAATATAGTCGCCTTGAAATTTGAACATGGCTGCTGCATCCTGCAGGGTTTTTTCTTCCTCATGCCAGGCTTGGGTGTCGGCCTGCATCTCGGCAAAACTCGGCAAGGCAATTTTACCCAGCATCACATCGCGCGCATACCAGGCCTGTGCATCAAACATATTGAAGGAATACCACTGATCCTGCATGCCTAAATAAAATAGCTGCGAATTGGCTTCCCAGACCACACCCTGATACAGGTGCAGCGGATAGAGAATGTTATCGGTTTTTAGACGTAGGCTTTCCGACATGAAAGGGAAACTGTGCAAATAGCCAGTACATAAAATAATGGCATCAATCTCGGCCGAACTACCATCGGCAAAATAGGCATGGGTCTGATCGACCCGCAGCAGTTGCGGACGCTCTGACCAATTTTCAGGCCAGTGATAGCCCATCGGTGAACTGCGGTAACAGCTGATAATCTGCTTCGCACCATATTTATAGCATTGTGAACCGATATCTTCAGCAGAATAGCTGCTGCCGACCAGCAGTACATTTTTCCCTTTAAATTCCAGTGCATCGCGGAAGTCATGGGCATGTAAAATCCGCCCACCAAAACTGCCGAAACCTTCATATTCAGGAATTTTGGGGGTAGAAAAATGTCCAGAAGCCACCACCACAAAATCAAAAGTCTCGGTATACATCTCGTCGGTGACATGGTTATGCACCGTCACTGAAAACTGTTTGCTGTCCGGGTGAAACTCGACATGGCGCACCGCACTGTTGAAGCGGACATATTTGCGTACATCGGCTTTTTCTACCCGGCCTTTGATATAGTCCCACAGCACGGCACGTGGCGGATAAGAACCAATCGGCCGGCCAAAATGCTCATCAAAGGTATAGTCTGCAAATTCCAGACATTCTTTCGGGCCATTCGACCACAGATAACGGTACATGCTGCTATGCACCGGTTCACCATGTTTATCCAGGCCGGTATGCCAGGTGTAGTTCCATTGACCACCCCAGTCGGCCTGCTTTTCAAAGCATACCATTTCCGGAATTTCGATGCCCTTGCTTTGCGCAGATTGAAAAGCGCGCAGTTGCGCCATCCCGCTTGGCCCTGCCCCAATAATTGCAACTCGTTTCATGGTGAATCTCCATGTGATCTGTTTTAAACAAAACTGCCGTGATGCCATTACCTTAGACAGGCCTAGATCTTTTCGAAATTCCTCAGATGGGGTATGCACAATGGGATATGACCTGGGGTCATGCCGCTTTAGCGGCTTGCATTCCCTCAGTTTTGGATAAATACAGCGCCTTCAAGACCCAGCACCATGTCGCTTTGCGAATATAGGCCCTGCCCGATTTCCTGTACCCGCTGTATGCTGTTCTGGGCAGTGAGAATACGGTAATGTAAATGAAATACGCGATGATGCTGCACAGCCAATTGGATACTGTCCCAGACATACTGCTGGTCATCGGGATGAATCAGCTGTCCATAGCGCGGCGTATTGATCAGCAGCTCACTGTGATAACCGGTTATCTGCTGACAGCCGCTGCTGACATAATCCATGGTCCAGTTCCAGTCATTGCGTGAACGGTACAGCATGACCGGCAAGCGCGACAGCAAATCATGCAGACTGCGCTGCTGTGCATCCTGCAGTTCTTGCTGCCGGATTTTTTGCGTCTGCTCCGTGCCTAAAATGCACCATCCCCGCAACTGGTTTTTTCCGGCACCGGCACAGATCGGCTGCAGCGACAGATCAAACCATACCAAGGGCTGTTCCGGGATTAACAGGCGCAGTGCTAGCTTACACGGCCGTCCGGCCATGAGGGCACATTGGAAGGTCAAACTATCTTCGGAATACAGCCAGTAGCTCAAGGGTAAGCGCTGTGCTGCAGCATCCGGTTGCAGCTGTAGCAAGTTGTGCCAGGTACGATTACTGCGCTGAATCACGCCATGACTATCCAGCAATAGTGCAATATCGGCAAACTGGTCAAACAGTTCAGGCCAATCCTGATTCAAGTCCATATTCAGCCCATCTTTGCTGGAAGGCAGCGCTATTTTCGACATATCAGCATTACTCGCACGGTGAACCTTAAACGGAAGACGAGGGATAAATATCAAAATCTGCAGTGTTAAGCTGCTGATGCACCCACACGGAAAGCTCCAGCCGTGAATGCACATTCAGTTTGCGTAGCAGACTTTTCACATAGACTTTTACCGTACCGTCACTGATGCCTAATTCACGGGCAATCAGTTTATTGTTCAAGCCTTTTGCGATCAGCTTTAACGTTTCCTGCTCCCGCTGTGTCATTTCCGACAGAAGTTTACGCTGCAATAGCACCTGTTCAGAGGTTTTATGCAAGGCAGCGGCTAAGGGTGACGTCTGCTGCCGGACTTGCTGCGCCAGCAAAGCTACCCCATCGGCATGCAGTACGGTCCTGCCCTGTATGACTTGATGCAGTTGCAGCAGAATATCTTCCGGCAAGGTATCTTTGGGCAAAAAGCCATTGGCACCCAGACGAATGGCATCCAATACAATGCTGTCCTCCAGGCTGGCAGTTAAAATAATCACTTTAAGATCGACATTGCGTTCACGGATGCATTTTAGTACCTCAATGCCGCTCATCTGCGGCATCTGTACATCCAACAGCAGCAATTCAATGTTCGCGGTGTCCAGTGCTGACAAAAATGCTGATCCGCAGCTGTATTCCTGCTGTACATCAAAATGCTCGGACTGGCGGATAATATCCGCCACACCGCGCCTGAACAGCGCATGGTCATCTACAATACTGACTGCAATTTTATTCATCTCACTTCCCTCCAGTGCTCAGGTCTAATATCAGTTCAACGCAGGTGCCGCAGGGACGATTCGGGCGGATACTGAGCACAGCACCAATCCGTTCGGCTCGTTCCTGCATAATTTCCAGTCCGAAACTGTCCGGCCGTTTCCGCCCTGCCTGTATGCCGCGGCCATTATCTGCAATCTGAATGTGCAGCTGCTGAGTGAAATTGCGCTTTACAGAAATGACGGCTGTACTGGCGTGAGCATGACGTACAACATTGCTCAGGCTTTCACGGATGATATACAGCAGCTGTACCGACTGTCTGGCACTGACTTTCAGCTGTGGAACACGGTTATCCAGTTCAAAAGCCACACTGGACTGATGTTCAAATTCGGCAATAATTTTTTTCAGCGCGGTGAAAAAATCCAGTTCCTGATAGGTTAAGCGTGAGGCGGTAATTAATTCACGCACCTGCTGGTAAGCATAATGGGTATAAGCCGCCAGCTCCTCGGTCTGTTCCAGCAACGGTGCATAGCCAGGCTGCTGTTTGCATTGCTGGTTCAGCTGCGCGGATTTCAACCTTAAGAATCCAATAATTTGCGCAATGCTGTCATGTAAGTCAGCCGAAAAATCACGCCGCTCCTGCTGCAATATGGTTTGTATGCGCTCCTGCTGTAGCGCACGTTCCTGAAAGCCCGATTGCAAAGCCTGATCCAGCTGCTGCAGTAGCTCCACGTCCACCGGCTGGGCTGCCGAATAGTTTAAATAGACCCGCCAGACTGCAAAATTCTGTCCAGTAAACAGCGAGAGGCAATCATGCTGCCCCAGCAGCAGCGGCACATCCTGCTGCATCACCGCTACAGAACGCGGTAGCAGCTGCTCTTGGAGCAGACGTACCTCAGACTGCGCCAGCGGTTGCGCCAAGGCATGAAAAATGAAACATTCCTGAGTGAAGGGATAGCACATCACCAGACAATATTCCGGCAAGTCCGGCACAGGAAAATGCTGTTTCAGCCATTGCAGAAAAAGTGGCAATTCGGCCTTGGTATCCTGAATCTGCATCAGCTTTAATTTGGCCTGCAGATAAAACAGCGTCAATTCACGCTGGCGAAGCAGCCGTTGGGTCTGATCTAAATCACCTGCCTGGTTTATGGCCCGCTCTGTCTCTATTTTGCTGTCATTCATCACTTCACTCGCAAGATGCGCCATGCTGCTGAATTATTCTTTACAGTTAAATTATTTGAGCAGGAATCATGCCAACATCCAGCACTACCCTATTCAGGGTATACCTCTGGAGAAATTGCTGTTCCAGCAGAATATGTGTGAAATGAAGAGCATCAGAACCAGCGGGACGCTTTGGGCTCATCTATGGGAACGCTTACTTCAGCTTTAGCCACTGCAGTGACAGATGAATATATTCATCTGCAGCAGCCAATCCATGAACTGTATTTGCGCGCAGATGCACAGTGCATGCACATTTTTGACCTGGATGCGGGTGATCGCATTCAATTTGACTTACCTGAACAACAGAGTATTGATCTACTGATTTTCAATACAGAACAGCAGCTTAAGCCAGAATTGCTACAGGCACTACAGGCCGAATCCCACCTAGTGGCCAATGGTGCTCGGGCTACACATGCACAGTTAAATCAGGCCAGCGCCTCTAGCCAGCGCCTGAAACAGCAGTTAGCACAACATGCTATACAGCCTGACTGGCTGGAGCAGGCGCTGACCTTGCATAGTCCTGGAAAGAACATTTTTCAGGCATCGGCGGCAATTCAAGTCATCGTGCTGAATACCGGCCTGGACATGAATGTACAGCAGCAGTACTGCATAGATGAAGTTCCAGTGACGCTATTTAAAGCCCAGCCCGTGCATTATTATTTGCCGCAGCCTTTAGCCAAACCGGTGCAGGAAATTCTGATACCACGCGCTTCAGCACGGACGTATAGCGTTAAAGCAGGACAATGGATTCAAATTATAGACTTGTCGGGCAAGCAGTGTTCCGATTTTTTAGCCTTTGATGCCCAGGCTTTGGCCCAAGGCCAAGAACTGGGTCTGGATGCCATGGCCACCCGGACCATTTTGGGGCATGCCACCCCGGCTCCCGGGCTGCACTCTAAGTTTTTTGCCTCAGATCTGCAAGCGCTGGCCGAAGTGGTTCAAGACACCGTGGGTCGGCACGATATGTTCCTAAGTGCTTGCAGTCCGAAGTTCTATAACGATTCCGGCTACTTTGGCCATATTTCCTGCACCGATAACTTTAACCAGGTTCTGCAGCCTTTTGGCATCCAAAGCCGCAATGCATGGCCTGCCATTAACCTGTTTTACAACACCTTTGTTGAACCTTGCGGTGCAATCAGCATGGCAGAACCGTGGTCCAAACCGGGAGATTATGTCCTGCTGCGTGCCCACCGCGATCTGCTGTGTGCATCATCTGCCTGCCCTGACGATATTGATCCTTCCAATGGCTGGGTACCGACGGATATTCTGGTCCGGATTTATGATCAGGATCAGCATTTCCCACGCTCCCAGCATTATCGAATTGACCCCGAGGAACTGCCGCGCATGACCCAAGCATCAGGATTTTTTCCGCGCATCCAAGCGCTTACTTCAAAAATCAGTGAGTACCACGGCTATTGGATTGCCAATGAATACGACGGCTGGGGTGCCAAAGCGGAATATCTGGCCTGCCGTGAAAGGGTCGCCATGATCGATTTAAGCGCGCTGCGCAAATTTGAAATTACCGGCCCGGATGCAGAAGCTTTTATGCAGTATGCCTTGACCCGCAATATCCGCAGACTGGCGGTGGGTGAAATTGCCTACTCGGCCTCCTGTCTGGAAACAGGCGGCATGGTGGATGACGGCACGATTTTCCGCATGGGTGAAAACTGTTTCCGCTGGATTTGTGGTGATGAATATTCAGGAACCTGGCTGAAACAGCTGGCACAGCAGCATGGCTATAAAGTCAGCATCCGCAATTCATCCCGGCATATTCACAATATTGCAGTGCAAGGTCCACACAGCCGTGCGCTGTTGCAGCAACTGATCTGGACGCAGGAACATCAGCCAAGCGTAGAAAAATTAGCATGGTTCCACTTTACCCTCGGCAAGCTGGGCGGTACAGACGGGATTCCGGTCATGGTATCACGCACCGGCTATACCGGTGAGCTGGGCTTTGAAGTCTGGTGTCATCCTAGCCATGCCGAACAGCTTTGGGATGCCGTTTGGCAGGAAGGCCAGCAATATGAGATTGCTCCGCTCGGTTTTGATGCCCTGGATTTATTGCGCATAGAAGCTGGGCTGATCTTTGCACAGCATGAGTTTTCAGCCGAAACCAATCCCTATGAAGCCGGCATTGGTTTCACGGTACCAATGAAAACCAAGGAAGAAGATTTTATCGGCAAACAGGCCATGAAAAATCAGGCGCCGGAAAGCCGACATAAACTCATGGGCCTGGTCCTGGAAGGCAATGAAGCGGTCCAGCATGGCGACCCGGTCTATGTTGGACGTTTTCCTGTAGGTGTGGTGACCAGTGCAGCCAACTCCCCTTTGCTGCAACAACAGATTGCCCTGTGCCGCCTTGCACCGCAGTATGCCCTAACAGGCACCGCTGTCGAAGTTGGACAACTGGATGGTCTTAAAAAACGCCTAAAAGCCAAAGTGGTGGAGTTGCCTTTTTATGATCCACAAAGGTTAAGAGTGAAAAGTTGATTATCCAACCCATCATTTTTGCCTAGCTGTTGGATGCTCTTTAAAGCTGAACATTGCCACCGCTGAACAGCCATCCTGAACATAAGACCAGCGCTGCATTTTTCTAGAGGGTGCGGTGCTTTAACCGTTATTTAAAACCTACTTAAACCTACTTACGTGGGTTTAATGTTTAATTCCTACTTCATCATCAAGAACCAATTGCTATTGCGCTTGGGATTACCTCAATTCCATAGGCTGTCACGGTGTAACTCACCGCCATTGGTGGCTTATGTAGCCACCAATTCTTTATCTGCATGTTTTAGAATATTGATGGCAGCATTAATATCCCTGTGATGCAGGGTGTTACATGAACATCGCCACTCACGCATTGCAAGTGTCAGGTTTTGGTTTAATTCACCACAATTCGAACACATCTTGCTGCTTGGAAAGAATCGTCCAACAGAAAGTATTGATTTGCCATGCTGTTTAGCCTTGTAAATCAACTGTCGCTTGAACTCATAAAAGCCCATATCCGATATGGCTCTTGAGAGCTTACGGTTTTGTACCATACCTTTCACATTTAAATCCTCAATCGCAATCAGATCGAATCGCTTAACTAAATCAGATGTGACTTGATGAAGATTGTTTTTTCTCAAGCATGATATTTTGTAGTGCAAACGAGAGAGCTTGGTTTTCGCTTTTTCTCTGTTTTGACTACCTTTCTTTTTACGGCTAAAAGACTTAGCAAGTCGTCTTAACTTGGCAAGCTGTTTCTTTAGTGGCGCACTTGATGGAACAACCTCGCCATTAGATAAAGTGGCAAGACTGGAAACACCTAAATCAATACCAACAGATAAACCTGTTTTGGGGTGAAGTTTCTCAGGCTGATTTAATTCAACAGCAATCGAAGCAAACCACTTACCACCCTGTTTAAATATTTTCGCTGATAATATTTTTCCTTGATAACGCAAATCCTCAGTCATTTTTACCCAACCCAAGTTTGGGATACTAATTTTTCTATCTTTAATGCTGAATTGGTCATTTGATAATGAGAAGCGATCATCTACGCCTTTTTTTCTAGGCTTTGGATATTTGGATTGACCATTAAAAAAACGATCAAATGAACTACCCAATTGCTTAATCGCAAGTTGTGGCGCACATTTGGTCACTTTAAGCATGAAAGGGTATTTCTCACGCTTGAACGAGTTTAAGTGCTTTCTTATTTTAGCTTCGGATGGTTTATTTAGAAGTTTTTTATCCACCTGAACGCCATAATAGTCACACTGATCTCTATATTCCTTATCTGCTTTATATTGACGTTGCCATTCTTTTAGAACCTATCCAGAATATTTTCTATGCAAAAGTAGCCTTAAAAAGGCTAAATTAATGAACTGAAGGCTCGTATTTAGGTGCTTTTCACAGTTTTTCCAGAGCCTTCTGCATTTTTCTAACCAAG
>NZ_VOYL01000063.1:0-13267 GCF_013420295.1 Acinetobacter sp. YH01018 | reverse complement strand
TTGCTTGGTTAGAAAAATGCAGAAGGCTCTGGAAAAACTGTGAAAAGCACCTAAATACGAGCCTTCAGTTCATTAATTTAGCCTTTTTAAGGCTACTTTTGCATAGAAAATATTCTGGATAGGTTCTTAAGCTATCGCACTACTACGGGAACAATTTTAACAAGAGCAGCTGGTATGGCAGATAAATTATTCAGAAAAAATGCGATTCATTTTACTCATGCCAATGGTATTCCTTCTGCCAGCTATCAGAAGTTTTTCCGCTCTTTTGAAGAAGAATTTGATATTAAAGCCATTCCAGTGATTGGAATGAGTCCGGAACATCCAGTCACTTATACATGGACACATCTGGTTGAACAGGTGATTGTAGATATTGAACAGCAATTTCCACATCAGCAGGTGATAGGACTGGGGCATTCATTTGGCTCTCTGGTCACATTAATGGCAGCGTATAAACGCCCTGATTTGTTTTCACAACTGGTGATCATGGATCCACCTTTTGTGATTGGGCCTAAGTCTGCCATTTTTGAAGTTATGCAAAAGCTGAAATTAAAAGCAGTCGATAAAATTACTCCTGCAGCTATGACTTTGAAGCGCAACGATCACTGGCCTGACCATGAAACGGCATATGCATCTTTGCGAAATAATCGCCTGTTCAAGAGTTTTGATACGCAGTGTTTTGATGATTATTTTGCTCATGCTATTACAGCAGATCAAAGCAGAGGAGGCGTGACCTTAACTATTCCTAAAGCCATTGAAGCAGAAATTTTCAGAACCGTTCCAGCCTGGTGGTGGCGTACACCACGTCAAGCACCGAAAATGCCTGTACATTTAATTACGGCAGAACAGAGTCACTTTTATAAACAGGGCTTGCCGCAAGGAATGAAAAAAATCTATGGAATTGAGTTTAGTGTGGTTGAAGGCGGACATATGTTTCCTTTAGAGCAACCTGAAAGCATATCCCAATCGGTGAAAAAAATTATTTCAGCACAGCAAAATATTGAATGCATAGTGAAGAATCCATATGTGTATTCTTCACGAACAATAAAATTATAAATTACCGGATTTTCGCTTCATCCAGATGGCGTGCACCTTCTAGAATCATCCGAATCATGATCATGGTTTGTTCGGCAATTTCTTTACGTTCCTTCGCAGAGATATCAATCACTGTTGCACCCATATTAAATACCAGCTGGGTAATGGCTTTTGCGGCGATATCGGGGTGAGAAAGCCTGTTGTTATTGAGGCGTTCCAGGCGAATGAGATCTTCCTGTAATTCTTGCTGGAAATAATTTAACTGGCGTTCAACCGCTAATTTATATGAAGCGGAGCCGGTATAGGCTTCACGCAGCAATAAACTTAAATTGCCTTCATCTGCATCTAACTGTTCAATAAAAACTTCGACTGAACTGCGAATAATGCTGTTTTGCTTGGAGGCCTTTAAGCGCGCTTGGTGCAAAATTTGACGCAATACAATCCCGGCACGATCAATCAGCTCAATCGCAAGTTCATCTATATCTCTGAAATGCCGATAAAAACTGTTGGGCGCAATGCCAGCTTCACGCGCAACTTCACGTAGGCTCAAGGAAGAAATGCTTTTTTGCGGTCCAATTAAGTTCAATGCAGCTTGAAACAGCTCTTCTTTGGTAATGGTTGCTTTTCGTCCTACAGTACGGACGGTCACCGGTTCATGAACAACATTCTGTTTATCAACAGGAGCATCAATATTTTTTTTGATTGAAGACGGGTTCATATTTTTCAAGGGATTAGAGATACGAAAACATTATAACGGTTGCATTGCAACTTGGGAAATGAATAGAAACAATACAAATATATATACAAGTATATATACATGTGTATAATAATTAAAAATCGATCGCGTGGTACTGACTATGCATGTTGTAGAAAAAATGAAAAAATCTCCCCTAAGTTCATTGGCTGAAAGCGTTATTGACCAGTACGCAGCTGATTTCTGGTTGCAAAAAATCAATCCCCTTTGGTCAGTCAATCAGGCCTTGGGTAAAATTGTCCAAAAAGAAAATTCTGCGCAAAATATGATGAGTTTAACCATTCAGGTGAACCGTCATTTTAAAATGGGGCAAGCAGGGCAGCACCATCCGGTTTTTGTGGAAGTCAACGGTGTTCGCTATGAACGTAGCTATAGTCTGACGCAGCTTGATACTCAACATGTCTTATTAACAGTTAAAAAAGTTGATCAGGGCAAAGTCAGTTCCTGGCTGGTTGAACATGCTCAAGTTGGTGATATTCTTGAATTTGGTCAGCCTTATGGGGACATGCTGTTACCAGAACAGGCTCAACCGATGATATTGCTTGCGGCGGGTAGTGGTATTACCCCAATGCTAAGTTTACTCAAAGTACTCTCTAAAACAGATCGCATGACTCAAGCACCGATCCAGCTGTTGTATTGGGTTAAGCAATATGCTGATGTTGCTTTTAAAGCACGTTTTGAACAATTGGCTGAACAATATCCGAATTTTTCTTTTCAGGTTTTTTATACCCAGGAAGAAGATGAGGGCAAACGTTTAAACCAAGAACACCTAGCTTTGGTGAATAATATTGAAAATAGTCTGGTGTATGCTTGCGGTCCATCCGGATTTGTTGCACAGGCGGAACAGCTGTTTGCAAATGCACAGAGTTTCAAAAGTGAAGCTTTTAGCATGACCCCGGTTGAAAATTCGGATATTGGCTTTGTGAATATTACTTTGTTGAAATCCAATAAAGTACTGGTCATCCCTAAATGCCAGTCTATTCTGAGCAGTCTGGAACAACAAAATATTAAACCTACTCATGGTTGTCGCATGGGCATTTGTCATAAATGTGTGTGTAATAAAGTTGAAGGTTCAACTAAAGATCTAGTGAATGGTAGTCAAAATTCCGAACCTGGTAATTTATTAAAAATCTGTGTCAATTCAGCACAGTCTGACCTTGTCATTGATTTATAAGTGAGATAAATATCATGAATATGCCTGTTAAAATAGAATATTTTAAAAATCCGAAAAATGGTGAGCTCACACAATCTCAATTAGATGATTTGGCTCGTGAACTGGATGCGATTAAACAAGAAATGCTTAATGATATCGGCGAAAAGGATGCGAAATATATCCGCCGAGTTTATTCAACCATCCGTTATGCTTCCATTGCCGGACGTGCCTGTTTATTTGCAGGCTGGTTCCCGCCAGCATGGGTATTAGGTACCGGTTTACTGGGCTTTGCCAAAATCATGGAAAATATGGAACTGGGGCATAATGTCATGCATGGTCAATATGACTGGATGAATGATCCTAAATTCTATGGTCCAACGTTTGAGTGGGATATTGTCGGGACAGCAGATAACTGGCGCCAAACCCATAACTATAAGCACCATACCTATACCAATATTAAAGGGATGGATGATGATATCGGTTATGGTTTACTTCGTCTGTTTCCTGAGCAGCGCTGGAAGCCGGGTTATTTATTGCAGCCAATTTATAGCATTCCATTTTGCCTGCTGTTCCAGTGGGGCGTAGCCATCCAGAATCTTGAAATTGGTAAGGTTTGGAAAGGACGTAAATCTAAGGAACAGGCCAAGAAAGAATGGCAACCCATGCAGAAAAAAATTGGCAAGCAATTGTTTAAAGATTATGTATTCTTCCCGTTGATTGCCGGTCCAGCAGCTTTACCTGTATTTACAGGTAACCTGGTGGCGAATGGTATCCGTAACATCTGGACATTCAGTATTATTTTCTGTGGTCATTTTACTAAAGATGTGGAAGTGTTCCCGAAATCGGTACTGGAAAATGAAAGTCGCGGTCATTGGTATATGCGCCAGATTCGTGGCTCATCAAACTTGACAGGTTCAGAAGCATTCCATATTTTGACAGGTCACTTAAGTCATCAAATCGAGCATCACTTATATCCGGATATTCCGGCGCGCCGTTATCGTAAAATGGCGCCTAAAGTTCAGGCAGTTTGTGAAAAATATGGTTTAAATTACAATAACGCCAGCTTGGTTAAACAGTATGGCAGTGTGCTTAAACGTATCGTTAAATATGCGTTCCCGTTTAAGAAATAATCTTGTATTCATAAAAAGCCACTTCTATTCAAGTGGCTTTTTACTGATGTATATAAGCTTTAAGTGTTTTTGTTAAGTTCATGTAATTTCCATTATTTGCCATAGTCATGACCTGACAAATTTTCTGTTGAGTCCAGCTTTTACGACTTGCCTAATAAGAAAATAAGGACAATAGAACAAATGAATTTTTGCCAAAACGGATATCTATACCTTTGAATAATTTTGCAGCTCTTAAATGGCGATTTGTTGTATCTTTTTTGGCAATGCAGGAATAGTCTCATTGATACCCACCATGTAAGCATAATGGGCCATCGCAAGCATTTCCTTATCTTCATGACTATTACCATAGGCATAAATTACAGCATAATCAGTTAAATGATATTTTTCTAAAATTCGTTGTCTTTTCTGTTCCGAACTGCAATCGGGTGTGGTGTATTGTCCCGTATAGATATTATTGACTTGTTCAGTATGAGTGCAAATTAAATCAATATTTAATAACTCACAGACAGGCTTGAGATAGACATCGACCGATGCCGAAACCAATACAACATCATCGCCTAAGGCTTGATGCTGTTTAAGCTGCTTAAGCAAAGGCTGATTTAATTGATTCATTAAATTTACTGCATATTCCTGTGCCATTTGTTGTAGTTCTAAGGCATTGGCATTGCTAAACATGGCACGAAACAATTTGGAGCGCATGGCAGGTGCAGAATAGACATTCAAATAATAAGCTTGAATCCAAGGCAGAATTTTAATACCTTGTTTGACAATATGGCGTTTGGATAAAGCATAGAAGATAAACCCCGTGAAACTGTCCTTTTTACACAGGGTTCCATCAAAATCAAAGAGCGCTAAATTTTTATTCTTTTTGCCCGTTGCATACATGATTGATATCTTCCATTTACGCGCGTTGCAAACCAGTTGGTATTATAATCACGACTCAGTTTAGGGCCAGAAATGACCACTTCAGGCATAATAGCATAAATTGGCTCTTTGCCTGTTTTCTCTTGGTAGAGCTTGGTTACCGCACGATAAGTTGCTGTATCTTCGAAATCTTTCTCTTTTTCTTTTTTTAAGTCAGAACGAATCTGTCGTGGTGTAACAAGAATATTGTTGGCTGCAAATACACTAATCAGTTCACGTTCGGACTGACTGGCTGCAGAACGGACTGAGCCATCTTTAGTGTAAAGCAACAAATCACCATCCAGGTCAAGCTCTGTTGCCGTCAAGTCATTGAGCATGCTTTGAAAAGCTGCGTTGCGACTTGAATACATGCCAGAGTTATAATCTGCAAAACGATAAATCGCTTTATCATAATCGGCAGGGTACATCATCAAACGGTGGATACCGTAATACAAGCCACCATATTGACTATATAAATCAGTACGTAATTCGGCCATATTGCCGCCTTGGCGTTTATGTTCTTTGGCATAGCCAATATGAACCTGCATGGAACCTAAAGTGGTAATCGGATTTAATTTTTCGCCCATGTCTTGACCGACCAGTTTGGCTGCACCGGTTAAGGCACTGACATGATAATGTTTTGACATATAGTCAAAAATTTCACGATAGAGTTCATCTAGTTCACGCTCGGTTTTCACGCGACGCATTTGACTTAAATAATTATTTTCAGGGGTGGGCTGATTTTTCAGAACCTGCTCAAAATAACCGGCCATGGTTCCGCCCAGAGTATCGCCCAATTTATCTTTAAATTTTTCATCCAGCCGATCTTGAACTTCTTTCACCGCTTTTTCACCTAAACCGGGAACTTGCGGGTCAGCAACGAAGTTGGATTCCTGATCCACCACAGCCACAATACTGCAAATATTTTCTTTGGTTTGAGGAATACCGAGCTGATCGGTAATGCCGTAAATGTCTTTGGCCCAAGAACTACGGTCATTAACACGTGGTGGAATAAGCCGTTTGACTTGATCTTCTTCTAGGGTTGGTTCATTGTTTTTTGACCACCACGAGTTATCCCCACATGCCACTAAGCTAAGAGACAAAGCCAGGATACTCAAAGATTTAAACCGAGATGAAGTAAAAAGAGTTTTTTTCATAATGATGAAAACATGTTCCAAAAGGATGAGCCTATACAGCATATGCAGTATACTATGCCGGTCGAAAAAGTGATGAATTTATATGTATATTGGTCCATATCAACTGTCAAATAATTTAATTGTTGCTCCCATGGCAGGTGTTACGGATCGTCCTTTCCGGACGTTGTGTAAATATTTTGGTGCAGGCCATGCCGTCAGTGAAATGATGACTTCGGACCAGACCTTACGTATGAGCAAGAAAAGTCTGTACCGTGCCAATTTTGACGGCGAACTGGCGCCTATCTCTGCGCAGATTGCCGGTTCTGAACCCGGCGAGCTGGCAGAAGCGGCACGCTATCAGGTGGCGAATGGTGCACAAATTGTCGATATCAATATGGGATGCCCGGCCAAAAAAGTCTGTAATAAATTAGCAGGTTCTGCATTATTAAAAGATGAAGATCTGGTGGCACGAATTCTAGATACGGTAGTTGCGGCAGTCGATGTGCCTGTGACTTTAAAAACCCGTTTAGGATATCTAAATGGGCATGAAAATATCCTGCGGGTTGCCAAGCGTGCTGAAGAAGCCGGGATTGCTGCATTGGCACTGCATGGCCGTACCCGTGAAGATATGTACTTGAATACAGCACGTTATTCTTTGATTAAAGAAGTCAAAGAAATGTTGAATATTCCTATTATCGCCAATGGTGATATAGACAGTCCTGAAAAAGCCAAATATGTGCTCGATTATACGGGTGCGGATGCTGTGATGATTGGACGTGCAGCACAAGGTCGTCCCTGGATTTTCCGTGAAATAGCACATTATTTAAAAACAGGTGAACAGCTGGCTGCACCCAGTATTGCTGAAGTGAAAGATGTGTTATTGGGACATTTATCTGAACTTTATGATTTCTATGGTGAATACTCAGGTTGCCGTATTTCTCGTAAACATATTGCCTGGTATACCAAAGGTTTACGTTCAAGCAATGAATTCCGCCAGAATATGTATAAGGTTGAAAGCACGGCCGAGCAGTTTAATGTCGTAGAAGATTATTTTAACCAGCTTCTTGCTCAGGGGAAAATTATGAGTGATGTGCAGGTGGAGCAGGTTAACCTGCTTGAAACCAAATAGCCTTTTATTCGTTTTCTATTCCATGTTTCAAATAGGTCACTGCTCTTTATTTTAAAAGATTCCATTCAAAAAAGAGTAGTGAATTTTCTTTATCGAGACTTTTTTTGCGTAATTTGTATAAAACAATACTAAAAGAATTACACCCTACAACATCTCATCACCCATTTAGCATATTTATAAGACATAGCTTATTCAGAAGAGCTTTATGCTGAATTCTTCTAAAGCTTAAATAAGCGGCTTCTCTAAATATTTTGTATATAGATAGGACAGAAGGAGAAAGAGAATGGTCAATATAAATCGTCTTATGATGGAAGCTGATCTTACTCATCCAAATAAACGTCCAGAAGAACCAAGAACAGATGTGAATGCTGATTCGATTACCGATAAGGAAAGTAATCAGGTACCAGATATGAATGCTGATTCGATTACCGATAAGGAAAGTAATCAGGTACCAGATATGAATGAAGCAAATGATCACCCTGTGGGTACAAGTATTGGTACAGTGGGTGGTGTAGCAGCTGGTTCTGCAGGTGCGGTAGTTGGCGGTATTGTCGGTGGTATTATTGGTGGTGTGGCGGGTAATGAAGCTGCCGATGCCATCAATCCAGTCGAAGAAGATGCCTATTGGAGAGAGCAGCACCGCGACAGTCCTTATTTCCATGAAAGCCGAAGTACCTATGATGATTTAGATTATGACAGGGATTATCGCAGTGCCTATGAGGTGGGATATAAGAATCGTCCTTTGTTCGACAGTGATACACATTTTGAACAGGTAGAAACTGAATTGCGAACCCAATGGGAAGCAATCAAAGGCCCATCCCGTTTAGATTGGGAGCAAGCAAAATATGCTGCCAAGGATGCATGGCTTCGTGCTCCATGCTAGATGAACGTTGAGCAAAAAACCTCTCAACTGAGAGGTTTTTTTACAGCATATTTATGCCAGAAGATTAGGCTTGACTGATTTCCAGAACCAGTTGATTAATTAAATCTGCAGCTTCCATCTCCCGAATTTGGGCAACATTGGTTCCCGCCCAAAATGCCCCAAAATCATGGTCACCTTGTGCAGATGCTGCGGCATGCAGTTGTTTACCCAAGTCATAGCAATAGGGGTAAGTGGCAACTGGAGGACGTTCAGGCTGATCGATTTGGGTATGCCAGTGGTTAATTAGACCGCGAGCAGGTCGTCCGGAAATGCTGGCAGTCATTTGGGTAATTGGTTTGCTAAACAGGGCTTGTCGATAGGCCGTGTTGGCATTGGAACTTTTGCACTGTACGAAAGCGGTGCCCAATTGAACAGCTTCGGCACCTAACTGGATTAAGAGCTGAGCCTGGGTGCCATTCATGATCCCGCCCGCAGCCACAACAGGCTTGCTACAGTACTGTTTTAACAATTGTACCAGATCAGAAGTCTTGACTGCGCTGTCAAATGTTTCATTAAAAATGCCACGGTGCCCACCGGCTTCAATGCCTTGCGCAATAATGATATCAATCCCAGCCGCTTCAATCTGCAGTGCTTCAGCCAGATTGGTCGCTGAAACCATCGTCAGGATACCGGCCTGTTTTAAGGCCTGAATTTGATGAGGATGTGGAATGCCGAAGTGAAAGCTTACTGCCTGAGGTCGAGTTTCTAAAACCAGGTTTAAATAGTCATCGTTATCGAGAAAGCTGGGATAGATACATTTTAATTCTGTCGGCGGAGTTGCATGATACTTCTGAAATTGAGGGGATAAATATTTAATCCACTGATCTGCTACATTTTTGTCGAGCGTGGCGCTTTGATGACAGAAGAAATTGACCTGAAATGGTTTATGAGTAAGTGCTTGCGTTTCTAAAATTTGTTGACGCGCTGCTGCAACTGTACTAGCACCCAAACCCAATGAACCCAAACCGCCTTGATTGGAAACCTCAGCTGCCAGTTGAGGAGTAGAAACACCTGCCATCGGTGCTAGGAAAATAGGATGTTTAATTTCAAGTTGTTCTAATAAAGTCATATTTGGCTCCTATGCATCTCATCACTTTGCCCAAGCCCTATAAATTAAGCAAATAATATTCGTTATTTTTTTATGAAATAAAAAGTTTTTTACACCTAAAAATAAATGAAAATGAAATGATCAATAAGGCGTCAAACCATGTCGCATAAAAGACCGCTGCCCATGTGGTTTGAGTTGAAAATTTTATAATACAGATTCATCTTTTTAGCGCTGTTTATCCATGTCTGATCGTATCCGTGAAAAACTGCAAATTTTAGCCGATGCTGCCAAATATGATGTCTCCTGTTCCTCAAGTGGCAGTAACCGAAAAAACAAAGACAAAGGGCTAGGGAATACCGGCTCCGGTATTTGTCATAGCTATACCGAAGATGGTCGCTGTGTATCTTTGCTTAAAATTCTGTTTTCCAATGTGTGTATTTATGATTGTGCTTACTGCGTGTCACGTCGCTCCAATGATGTAAAACGGGCAGCTTTTACCGTTCAGGAAGTAGTAGATTTAACCATGAACTTCTATCGCCGGAATTATATTGAAGGTTTGTTTTTAAGTTTAGGGATTTTTAAATCGGCAGATTACACCATGGAGCGGATGCTGCAAGTGGTGAAAAATTACGTCTGGAAGAAAATTTTAACGGTTATATTCATTTAAAAACCATTCCTGGAGCATCGCAGGAAATCATTACTGAAGCGGGGCTGTATGTTGACCGGATGAGTATTAATTTAGAAATGCCGACTGAGGCAGGCTTGCAGAAATTCGCCCCCGAGAAAACCCATGCCGAAGTTCAAAAAGACTTGGGTATTGTGCGTGACCGTTTAATCCAGTTTAAAGATGAACGTAAGCTGATTCGCTCAGTTCCTAAATTTGTTCCGGCAGGGCAAACCACGCAAATGGTGGTGGGAGCATATAGCGAAAGTGATCAGGATATTATTTTGATGGCAGACCGGCATTACAAAGAGTTTAAACTGAAACGGGTGTATTACTCGGGTTATATTCCAATTAATGAACAGGAAAAAGCCTTGCCTGCGATTGGTTCAGCACCCCCCTTATTAAGAGAAAATAGGCTTTATCAAAGTGACTGGTTGATGCGTTTTTATGGTTTTGAGGCGACAGAACTGGTCGATGAAAAACACCCGAATTTGGAGCTGGATGTTGATCCCAAGCTGGGATGGGCATTAAGGCATCCTGAACAATTTCCAGTGGATCTGAACCGGGCGGATTACCGCATGATTTTACGTGTTCCGGGTATTGGTGTGCGCTCAGCGAAAAAAATTGTCCAGGCGCGTTGCTTTGGCAAAATTTATATCGATCAACTGAAGCGTATGGGCGTTGCATATAACCGTGCGCAGCATTTTATCCGCTGTGCCGATACGCCAAAATTTATTAAGGAGCAGTTGCCAGGCCAGATTCGAAGTCAGATTTTTCAGTCGGGACAGTCCAAATATGTGCAGCAGTTATCGCCACAATTGGGTTTTGGTTTTTAATGGCAACTTACTGTTTTGATAGCAGCATGACTGGTCTGTTGAGCTGCGTGTTTCGTGCCTTTCAATTTAAAGAGTTTCGGGTGCAGGTGACGAGCAATCCACATGCGCAAAAGGGTTTGTTTGATGATTTTATACAGGTCGCATCGAATGAAGAGCATGCACAGCGGGTCTGGCGGGGATTGAAGAAAAAAACATCGGGCCAGAGTCAGCGTAATTTTTACTATACTTTTCTATCTGAAAATCAAACTGCTTATCAACATCTGTTTAACTATTGCCTCTATGTTTTTCAAACTCGCTACAAGGTCGATGAAAACTATGGGCATGCTGATGTGCTGGCTTTATCGCAATGGGCAAAGCAGGTTGGTCGTGAAAAGCATCGTATGGAAGCCTTTGTACGCTTCAAGAAATGTCAGGACGGTCTGTTTTTAAGTCTGGTTCGGCCTGATTTTAATGTATTGCCGCTGATTGAACGGCATTTTAGGGCACGTTATCAAGATCAACGCTGGCTGATTTATGACGAAAAGCGTAAATATGGCATTTATTATGATTTGCAACAGCTGCATCAAATTGAAATGGATGCTCATCAGGTCGATGCCACATTCGCGAGTGGTTATAGTCAGGCGTTTACTGTAGAACTGGATGAACAGGAATTACTGTATGACCAGCTGTGGAAAGATTATTTCCGCAGTGTCAATATTCAGGTTCGGCAAAATATGAAACTGCATATTCAGTATGTGCCGAAGCGTTACTGGCGTTATATGAATGAAAAATCAATATAGCTGCATATTTCAGGCATACTATTGCAAGATTTAGTGATGAGGACAATTTATAATGAAGCCGTTCGTTTTGGCGACTTTAATTTTAAGCGTAGTACTTTCAGCATGTTCATCTTCCGAACAGCAAAAAATCCAGATTGATCCTCAAAAATATAAGGTGCAGGATGCAGCCAGATTGCAGCAGCGCTTTGAAAGCTTAAATCAACAATTATCTAAAGATTATCAGGCTTTTAAAAAAAGCAACAATATTGCCTTTTCAGACCAGTCGCTACTTGATGTGAATCAATTACAGACTTTAAATCTGCATGCCGTGAGCAGCACTTCCTTAAAACCGGTCAAACAGGCATATTGTCAAATGATGAATGGCTATTTTGCCGAAATGTATCAGTTGGGTCATCAAAATCTGAATATCATTGGACAGGTGAAATTCCCCCATGCGCAGGGTGAAAACTTAAGCAAAAAATTTGCGGATGCAGACCAGTTTTATGATTTTATTTTAAACCATTATACCTCATACCGTCAGGCTCAAGAGATTATGGGTTTTGGCTGTAATTTAAAAGCGGCGCTGCATTAATTAAAAATAGGATAAACAAAAAAGCCCATTCAGTGATGGGCTTTTTATAGGCTGAAATTCGGATTTAACAACCAGTTAATTTTCCAGGTTGTGGTCGTTTGTCCGGGAAGAAAACTGGACGAAGTTTGATGCCAATACTGTTACCCAGTAAGGCAAAGATCAACCATAACCAGCCATGCAAACTCCTTGAAGCAATCCTGCTGAAGTAAGCACCAGATATACAGTCATATGTGAGACGAACACCGTATCCGAGCAGTAATTCTCCAACTAGCGCAGCAATAAAGTATGTAGATATACACTACTGATAGCCATACCCATAATTAAGCTGGTCACGGAAATAATTCCGTCATTTGCTCCTAATACTACAGTACGTAATAATCTACCTGTTCTTTGAACATAATATTTTTCATGAAGATATGAATATGGTATGTGAACATGCTTTGAATCATTATTTCTTGCAACTATCATCGAAGTAATGTGCATAAAAAAGTCAGATTTTTCAATAAAAAAGCTCCTTTTTAAAGGAGCTTTTTTATTTCAACCATTCACATTATTGTTGAGCTTTTTCTCGAACATTCGAAGCACCTTCTTCCACAGCACCGGCAGTTTTTGCAGTAGCTTCTTTCGCTGCATTTTTAATATCTTTTGCTGCGGCTTCAGTTTTAGCAGCAGCTTCATCACTTGCTGCTTCAATTTTAGAGCTGGCTTCATCAGCAGCAGCTTGAGTTTTCGCTTCAGCTTCCTTTGTGGCATCAGAAATATCATGACCTGCTTGATTGGCTGCATTTTCAAGATGTTCGCCAGTAGTTGCACCTGTTTCTGGTGCTTCTTGTTTATTACAACCCACCAGGGCAACGCTAGCAGCAAGACCTAAAGCAATAAGCAATTTATTCATTTTCATTTCCTTCTAATTGTGGCACCCACCTAAATAGGGGTATTTTGAATATAGCTAAAAAAATGCACAAATTATGAGCTAAAATTGTTAATTAAATGTAATTATTTTTTATGAAAAAATGAGGGAAAAAAAAGGCTTATACCACATTGTGATATAAGCCAGATCAAACTATTTATGCTGAATATAGATTACTGTCCCGAACGGATAATGTAATCAAAGGCAGATAGAGATGCCTTGGCACCTTCACCGGTGGCAATAATAATCTGCTTGTACGGCACTGTGGTACAGTCACCAGCAGCAAACACACCCTTCACG
>NZ_VOYL01000062.1:0-13366 GCF_013420295.1 Acinetobacter sp. YH01018 | reverse complement strand
TCCGTATAAGGCATAATCAATAACGACATCTCGGCTGATAATCAGCGCAGTAACTTTAGCCAATCTCGCTGCAATTTCCATGTCAGGAATTTGTCCACTTATTCCAATGATGATGAGAACTGCAGCAATAAATTATAAAGGCAGGATAGGTGGTTACTTAACCAGCATAAGTTATGTAACTTATGCTAATTCATATTAAAATCACATGAAAGCAATCTTAATTAAAAACTTAGTATGAGAGGGCGTGGTCTTTTGTTTAAAGTGACAATTAACTAAAGGGTTACTTCTTGTATTTAGGAGCATAACCAACTTCTAACAAATAAGAAAAATACTTTCTAACATTATCGCTATCAAGAAGATCACTTGATATCCTTTCCTGAAAGTCTTCTAGAGTCTCTCCACGATGTGCGAAATCATTACCAAATTTTGGATAGTTAGTAATATCACATAGCTTTTTAGCAAAGAATATACATTGCTTAGCTGTCAATTTATAAGTTGGCTCTAAAGGAGCACTTGTACTCGTTTTATTTTGTTCTTTTTCTTCAAACATGAAATGTAATTCTGAAATATTTCTTCCCTCCTTTTTTTGTATATAAGAAACAGTAATATCCGTAAATTTGTTAATTTGATTTAAAGCTACGGTAAGAACCCTTTTTTTAAAGTCTCCCATCTTTTTATATTCATCTTCTATCAATCCGAGTTTTGATCTAAGCTCATCTATAGAAATATATAACTTACCAGTTGATCTCCAACGTATGAGTAACTCATACAGGCGAATAGCATAAATGCTTGTAAGTGGTGAGATTTGTTTAAGTTCATATCTTGTGAACTTTTCTTCAAGTTTTACAAATAAGGGGATAATATCTGGTGCAAAAATTAGTTGGACGCATCCCTCTTCCTTAACATAACCAACTTTTGAAACCCACCTACTTTTGTATATTCCTATTTTTCCAGTTATAGGATCTACTGCTTTATAATTCAAATGCCGTTCAAAAAGATTATCACATGCAGATTGTAACGCTTCATAAGATGCTTGACGTCCTAAATTAAACTGTTTCATGTATTCAGAAGCATGAATCGTAAGTATAGTATCAGAAGTAAGTTCTTTCTCAATTTCTCGAGCAGCAATGATCGCAATTAATATTAGCCTTTGCTCAGATAGATTTAGTGAATACGATGCTTCAACCAAATTATTATCTTTATATACTATGTTACTCATAGGAAGATATATTAAGGAAAATGTTATAAATAGATATATTGACAATACTACTTAACGTCCACAAATGAAAGTATTTTTAATAAAAGAATTTGTCAACTTATGCACAGAATTTGTCAACTTAGAAACAGGAAAAAGTCAACTTATTGGTAGGAATATGTCAACTCAGAAACAGGAAAAAGTCAACTTATTGGTAGGAATTTGTCAACATATACTTCCTGTATCCCTTTGCTAGTCAAGCTTTGAGCAGAGATATAAATAATAAATTTAAATAAATATATATAAATTCAAAAAGACCATTCTTTTGTGGATAACTTTTTTTTTAATTTTTTTTTTCATGATAGTTGATTACTTCATAAATCACCGTTAAATTATACACAAACAAACTTACGTAACTTACATAAATTATGATTATCTTAGTTGGTGGTGAAAAAGGCGGTGCTGGTAAAAGCTGTTTAGCTCAAAATCTTGCAGTTTACTTACAACAAAGTCAAAGAGACGTCCTCTTATTAGATGCTGACCCTCAAGGAACAACAACAGATTGGGTCAAAGAAAGAGATGAAAACGATGAATTAAATAATATTCCATCAGTACAAGCATCAGGGAATATACGTTCAGTTTTAAAAGATTTAGATAAAAGATACCAAGATATTATCATTGATGCAGGTGGACAGGATTCTGAAGCATTACGTTCAGCAATGACTATAGCTACACATATGTTATTGCCGTTTAGACCCAAACGAAGAGATCTAAAAACTTTAGATCATATGGAACAAGTTTTAAAATTAGCAAAGACAGTAAATCCAAATCTGAAAGCTAGAGCAATTATTACTCAGTGTCCAACTCTTCCTTCTCAAGTTCAAAGAATTTTAGATGCAAAAGAGGCATGCAAATCATTTGGTATTGATGCATTGAATTCAATCACAACAAATCGAAATGTTTATGATGATGCAGATGAAAATGGGCTTTCGGTTTTTGAAGTAAATAGTGATCCTAAAGCGAAAGCTGAAATTGAAAGTATTGCAAGAGAGTTTTTAGGAGTATAACTATGGCTGGTTTAACTGGGCTAAACAAAAAACCTGAACCTACTGAACAAGATAAAATGTTAGATGCATTTATATCTGGTGCAGAAAAGAGGGTAAAGGCTTTAGAATCAAGTGAAAAAAAATTTATTCGTTACACTTTTTCTCTCAATGAAGATATTAGTAAACTAATTGATGAGCTGGTTGTAAAAGGGCAAAATGCAAGAATAAATCGTTCAAGTATTGTTCGAGCAGCTATAGAAAATTTATCGACATATAGTGCAGATGAATTAAAAGAAATATTAAATAAATAAATTAAAAATATCCCACTTTTTTAAGGGGGATATTTTTTATCCAAGTTAAATTTACTGTAAGTCCCCGGTGAACCCTATAGATATTTTTAAATTCAGCTCAGGCTCTAGCAGTGTGGTGGTAATTTATCTATTTGAGTTATTTTATATGAAGGCGTCCTTTTCTGCACAGACACGGATCTAGGCTATTCAGCTTGGCTGACTGAATTGATGTCATGATGTTTGATGCACATTGTCAAATTCTTTATCAAGCGAAACTCTGAATCAATGCTTGTAATTGTTTCACTATGATGAGTTTGAGTCCAGTGAAATGTTGCTTGTTCCAACCGTAGAGCTTTGAATACCCAGTCCATCATATATCAACACTTTCATACAATGACCACGCTTATTCCAAAACAAGATAACCTCAATGTTGCGATTTGACATGGTCAAAGGCTTTTAGGACATGAGAAAGAGCAGTATAAGTAACTGCTCGCATATCCATGGGCTGAGTAGAAAGCCAGATTTCATCAATGTGAATCTTATTGTGAGCACCTTGGGGAATTCTGCCAAAGCGATTGCTCCTGATACCTTCCGTTTCAGCCCAATCGCTATGTTCGCATCAGGCGTCGTTATTGATTATGCCTTATACGGAACTCCAGAATTAGCCCTCGTTGCGAACAACAAAACCAGAAATCCTGCAGTTCCGCGGACGCTGATAAGTAGACAGATTCCTGACACGGAATACTATAACTTACATCACTTAAATAGGATGCATAAGTTATGCAAGTTACGCCACTTAAATAAGTTAAGGCGCTAAAGCGATAAAAGCTACATGATGGCCAGTACTGAGCACTGGCGATCTAAGTCAATGCTGCAGTTCTCATCATCATTGGAATAAGTGGACAAATTCCTGACATGGAAATTGCAGCGAGATTGGCTAAAGTTACTGCGCTGATTATCAGCCGAGATAAAGTAATGTGAACGGGTAGTATTGCTGTAATGGATGGATTAAACGTTGCAGGGTAAGGCAATGTAATAAATGTGGGCTTTGGTGGTGCAGAGCTTGTTCTCCATCCAAAAGGCGAATATATGGCACTGTTGCAAATAGGCTGACATGATAAGCTAAATATCTTATTTATTTCGAGATACAGCAGATGAATCCCTTCCATGGTCGGCACTTTCAAGGTGAAATCATTCTTTGGGCTGTTCGTTGGTATTGTAAATATGGCATCAGCTATCGTGAACTTCAAGAAATGCTCGCTGAACGGGGTGTGAATGTTGACCACACCACAATTTATCGTTGGGTTCAGCGTTATGCTCCAGAAATGGAAAAACGCTTACGCTGGTATTGGCGTAATCCTACAGATTTACATTCATGGCATATGGATGAGACTTATATCAAAGTGAAGGGGCGATGGACTTACCTGTATCGTGCAGTTGATCAACGTGGTCATACGATTGACTTTTACCTTTCCGCTAGACGGAACAGTAAATCAGCCTATTGTTTTTTAGGAAAAATCTTCAATACGGTGAAAAAATGGCAAATTCCACGGGTCATCAATACAGATAAAGCAGCGACCTATGGCCATGCTTTATCACGGTTAAAGCGAGAAGGAAAATGTCCAGTAGATATTGAGCACAGGCAGATTAAGTATAAAAATAATGTCATTGAATGTGATCATGGTAAGTTAAAGCGGATCATCAGGGCCACATTAGGATTCAAATCTATGAAGACGGCTTATGCCACAATTAAAGGTATTGAAGTCATGCGTGCACTACGTAAAGGACAAGCATCGTCATTTTATTATGGTCAGCCTCAAGGTGAAGTGTGTCTAATCAACAGGGTTTTCGGTCTCTAAGCACTTTTAAAAAGGAACTTCATCGACTCAAATCTCTATTTGCAACAGTGCCCTCGCGCGCCTGTTGCTCGCGCAGATCGTCCTAAGCCTCGCCGACCGGATGGAATACGACGAGGCGGGCCGCAGCAAGACGATGCACAAGCATCGCCTGTTGCTCATGCTCGACGAGTTTCCGACGCTCGGGAAACTTGAAGTGTTTGAATCGGCACTGGCCTACATCGCCGGTTACGGCATGAAAGCCTACCTGATTACGCAGGACGTGCAGCAGCTTTACAAGGCGTATACGAATTTCGAGAGCATCATTTCTAACTGCCACGTCCGCGTTGCCTACGCTCCCAACAAGGTGGAAACCGCCGAGTGGATGAGCAAGATGACGGGGCAAACCACCATCATCAAAGAGCAGATCACGACGAGCGGAAAACGCTTCGGCGCGGTGCTGGAACAGGTTTCCCGCAGCTATCAGGAAGTGCAGCGGCCTTTGATGACCGCCGACGAAATCATGCGCCTGCCGGGACCGAAGAAGGACGCCAAGGGCGACATTATCGACGCGGGCGAAATGCTTGTTTTCGTCGCCGGGCAACCCGTCATCCGGGGCCGTCAAATCCTCTATTTCCAAGACCCGACTTTTGCGGCGCGGTCGAAGATGCCGCCGCCCAAGAAATCAGATCGCGTGCGCGTGCAACCGGAGCCGCCCAAGGCCGCCACGTCAACCAGCGGCGGCAACGAGAAAGGGGGCTTTGTCATCCAATGAACGCACGTCGCTTTGCATTCACCGCTTGGGCGCTGGCCGGGGCCGTTGGCATCAGCGCCGCCGTGGCGACCGCCGCCGGGTTCCGGCTGAACCCCACCGATTCCGCGCCGACAGGAGTATGGCGCATCGCGCCCGTGGACCCGGCGCAGATCGCGCGCGGCTCCCTTGTGTCGGTTTGCCCGCCGCCGCTTGGCATCGTCGTGGCGATGCGCGAGCGGGGCTATCTGCATCCCGGCGACTGCCCGGATACCAACACCACGCCGCTGCTAAAGCCCGTGGTGGCCGTCGCGGGCGACACTGTGACCGTTGCGCCCGGTGCGCCGCTGATCGTCAACGGCAAGGCCGTGCCGGACAGCGCGCCGGAGGCTGGAATGCCCGCATGGACCCCCGGCACCTACACCGTGCAGCCCGGCGAGCTTTGGGTGATTTCGAGCTACAGCGCCGGGAGCTTCGATAGCCGCTATTTCGGCCCCGTGGCCGTCAAGAACCTGCGCGGGCGCGCCGCGCCGGTCCTCGTCAGAGGCGATGTTGATTCCATGACCAAAGGAGTTGCCGAGAATGCGAGTTTTTAAGCCGTTTGCCGCCGTGATCGTGGCCGCGTCCGCGTTCGCCGGGACCGCGCACGCGGACATCATCAAGCCCGACTATTGGCCGTGGAGCATCAAGCCGGAGGCGCACAACAACGGCCCGTGCCCGGCGCAGAAGGCCAAGGCGTGCAAGGCCGACATGCCCCGCAACGGTGGCCCCAAGGAGCCTAATCGTGCTGGGGCTTGAACTGATCGCGGCTTGCGCGCCGAGTGTCGCACCGACGACCGTTCAGCAGATCATCCAAGTTGAGAGCAAGGGGAACCCCCTTGCTCTTAACGTCAACGGTGCATCCCTATCGCGGCAACCCCGCGATGCCGCCGACGCCGCCGCGCTCGCCCGCCAATACATTGCGGCGGGCTACACGGTGGACATGGGCTTGATGCAGGTGAACAGCACGAACCTGCCGAAGCTGGGCTATTCGGTCGAAGATATGTTTGACACGTGCAAGAACCTGCGCGCCGGGGCCGAAGTGCTAACCGCGTTCTACAAGATCGCGCGGCCCCGCTATGCCGATGACCAATCGGCGTTGCGGGCGGCTCTTTCGGCCTACAACACCGGCAGCTTTACGCTGGGTTTCGCCAACGGCTACGTCGCCAAATACTTCGGCGGCGCCGCCGCAGAACCCGTGCGCCTGACGCGCACCGCAGCACCAAACAGCAGCACCGGGACGGTGATCGAGCCGCCCAATCCGTTCACGGCCACGACCGTGGTTTTCATTCGACAACAGGAGGAATCGACCATGAAGCAAGAGACGACGCAGCCCGTCATCAGCCGCAACGAGGACGACGCGACAGTGCCCGGCGTGCAGGTGGAGCAGACCGCAGAGCAGGCCGAGCGCAACGGCGCTTTCGAGGAAACCGCCATGAGCGAGGCGGACGCATGGGAGGCGAACGCCGACCTTGCGACCGACCCGAACGCGACCGGCATTGTGGTGAGCGGCAAGATGGTGGCCGCCGCCAAGGAGTGAAGCGGCCATGAACAAAGAATATGCCGAAGAAGTCGCGGGGCGGATCATCGAGCAGCTACGGCAGGGCACCGCCCCGTGGCAAAAGCCGTGGAAGCCCGGCGAATTGCGCCTGCCCTACAACGCCGCGACCGGGAAAGAGTATCGCGGCATGAATACCATCTGGCTCCACATGCAGGGCTACGATGATCCGCGATGGATGACCTACAAGCAGGCCGAGGCGGCGGGCGCGCAGGTCCGCAAAGGATCGCGCGGAACGCGGATCATCTATTGGAAATTCCACGACGAGCAGCCCATGACCGACGCGCAGGGGCGGCCCGTGCTGGACGACGAGGGCAAGCCCCGCAAAGTGCGCGTCGAGCTCGAACGCCCGCGCGTGTTCACCGCCGTGGTGTTCAACGCGCAGCAGATCGACGGCTTGCCACCGATGGAGGCCAAGCCGATAGGCCCGGAGCCGGAACGGCACGCCCGGGCCGAGGCCATCCTTTCCAATTCCGGCGCAAAGATCGCCCACGTCGAGGGCGACCGCGCCTTTTACCGGCCCAGCACCGACAGCATCACGCTACCGGCCCGGCATCAGTTCGGCAGCGCCGACGCCTACTATGCGACGGCCTTGCATGAGCTAGGCCACTGGACCGGGCACGAAAGCCGCCTCAACCGCGACCTTTCCCACCCGTTCGGCAGCGAGGGCTACGCCCGCGAGGAATTGCGGGCCGAGATCGCCAGCCTCATGCTTGGCGAGCGCCTAGAGATCGGCCACGACCCCGGCCAGCACGCGGCCTATGTCGCGTCGTGGATCAAGGTTCTTGAGGACGATCCGCGCGAGATTTTCCGGGCCGCCGCCGACGCCGAGAAGATCAACAGCTATGTGATGGCGTTCGAGCTTGAGCGCGCCCGCGAACAGCAGCAGAGCACCGAGGCCGAGGCCCCGGCAGCGGTCGAGATCGGCCAGCGCGCGCGCTTCACTCCCAACGAGGAACGCGCCGCGCAGGGAGGTATGACGATAGAGGGCGTCGTAGTGGACGCGGCGCGCACACAGGCGGGCAATATCCGCTACCGCATCCGAACCGACGAGATCGCGCCGCAGGACGGCCAGCCACAGGAGTGGCTTGTCTATACCAACCACGGCAGCATCGAGCAGCTACCGGCGCGAGGCGTGGAAGCCGGGCCGACGCCGGAGGCCGCCGCCGCGCTTGAGGAAGCGCACCGCAACGCCGTGCCGACCTACAGCCCCTTGGAGACGTGGCAGAACCTTGAGGCTACGGCGCGCGAGCTTGGCCTTGTGGCCGCCGTGCGGCTGAACCCCGATCCTGACGCCCGCGAATATCGCGCAAACTTCCAAGTCAGCTACACGCATCAGGACGGCACGCCGAGCGGCATCACGACCGGCATTTTCATGGACGGCAAGGCGCTTACTGGCGTCAACGGCGAGCGCGTCAGTCCCTTCATCACCGAGGACCACGAATCGCAAAGCATCGACTTACGAACCGCGCTCACGCGCGAGCGCGAGCAGCGCCCGCCCGTGCTGCACGAACCGCCGGAGGTAGGCAGCATGACCCCACAACGAACCTATTTAATCGTGCCCTACCGGGAGAAGGACACCGCGAAGAAGGCCGCCCTTGACGCCGGTTTCCGGCTCCAATGGGACAAGGAGGCAAAGCAGTGGTTTGCCCCCGAAGGCATCGACGTGAAGCAGACCGCGCTTGCGCGTTGGCTTCCCGAAAACACCAAAGTGCAGGTCGAGCGCGCGCCGTCGCCGGAGGAATCTTTCGCCGACGCGATCCGGGCCGCTGGCCTCGAACTGGACGGCTTGCCCGTCATGGACGGGAAAATCCATCGCGTGGCCGTCGCGGGCGACAAGGGCGCGGAGCGCAGCGGTTCCTACGCCGGGCACATGGAGGGCCGCTTGCCCGGCGGCTTCATCCAGAACCACAAGACCGGCGCGCGCATCAATTGGAAGTACGAGGGCAAGGTAGACGCCATCAGCCCGGAGGAACGCGAGCGCCTTAACCGCGAAGCGGTCGAGCGCGCCCAGCGCCGGGCCGCCGAGGTAGCCGCCCAGCACGACGCTATGGCGAAGGTCGCGCAGGCTGTTTGGAACGAGGCCGCACCCGCGACCGCCGACCACCCCTATTGCGCGGCCAAGGGCATCACGCACCCCGGCGAGAACGGCTTGCGCGTCGTGCCCGCCGCGGTGTCCGACGAGGCGAAGGCCGCGGGCGTCCGCATTGCCAAGAACCCGCGCGAGGCCAAGGCCATGCGCGAGGCCGAGCCGGAGGCCCGCGTTTTCATCGCCGGGGATTTGCTTGTCCCGGCGCGTGACGCCGAGGGCAAGCTATGGTCCGTTCAGAGCGTCAATCCCCAATTCAAGGGGTTCATGAAGGACGGTCGCAAGGCGGGCCTCTACACCGTCGCCGGGGCCGATCCTTCCAGCTTCGCCGCCGTTCTCGAGAACGACCCGACCACCCCTTTGGTGCTGGCCGAAGGCTACGCCACGGCTGACACCGTGGCGCGCTTGCGCGGTCATCCCGTGGTGGCCGCGTTCGACTCCGGCAACCTCGACGCCGTTGCGCGCAGCCTGCGCGAACGCTGGCCGGATCGCCCGTTGCTGATCGCCGCCGATAACGACCACAGGGCCGAGAAAGAGATTCGGCCCGATGGCAAGCCGGGCGTCAATGTCGGGTTGAAGAAGGCGCAGGAGGCCGCCGAGAACCACAAGGGCGCGCCTCGCCCGGTCGCCGCCGTCGCCGCCACGATGGACCGGACCAATGCCGAGCAGGGCGACGAGATCAAGGAGCAGCGGCAGGCCGTCCTAGACGGCCACAACGTCAGCACCGAGAGCGGGCGCACCGCACCCGACCGGGAGGCCGCGAAGCCCGCCCGGCAGCGTGCGCGCGGTCGCGGCGCAGAGCTTTGAAGGAAGGGAGGGCGGCCCCTGCCGCCCACTCGATTGCAGCACCAAACGTCAATTGCGAAGGAGGTAACACACCATGAACAAGCTGTTTTTCACGGGGCGCGCTGCCGCCGCGCCGGAACTCAATACCTACGGCGACACGAAGGTGGCGCGCTTCCGCCTGATCCGTAACGACTATGCCGGGAAGGACGAGAACGGCGAACGCAGGGAGAAGCAGGTAACTATCCCGTTCACCGCCTTTGGCGGGATGGCCGAAACGCTCGCCAAGAACGTGATGACCGGCGACCAACTCGTGATCGAGGCGAAGATTTCCAACAACAATTTCACCGATGGCGAGGGCAAAGAACGGTACGACTACAACTTTGAAGTCGTGGCCTTCGATTACGGAGCGCCGGGAGCCGAGAAGCGCAAGAAGCTGGCCGAGGGCTAACCGCCAGACCAACCAGCACCAAAAGGAATGTTTATGAGAACTGCTATCGGGGTCGCTTTGTTGTCAATGACTTTGCTTGCCGGGTGCGGCGACAGCGCAGGCGACCAGTTTCTAGGGAAATGGGTCGGCGTCAAGAACGACAAGCACGTGCTAGAGATCGAGCGAAACGGCGACAGCTACATGGTGCGGAACACCGAGCCTAGCCCGTTCACGGGCAAGACGCGGACCACGAACATACCGGCCACCTTGCAGGATGATGTTCTACAGGTGTCGGTCGGATTCGGCGCTATATCGCTCGCCATCGACGGCAAATCGGGCAACCTGACCGATGGAAGGATGGAGTATCGGCGGCAGGAATAGCCGACAGCCAGGTCAAACAGAGGCGGGGCACAGACCCCGCCTTTTTTTATGTCCGGCACCAAAAGGAAGCTGGGGCATCGTCCGGCCTCACTCGACGGGATCGAGCGGCACGGCCTTGCAATCCTCATTGCCGCACAGGAGCCGCAGCGACGGCTTGCCCCAAGCCTGCGCACCGCATGACGGGCAGCGATACTTGACGCGGTTCGAGCGGTTGCCGGGCAGTGGTGAAATCAGGTCGCCGAGATCGTCGCCGCCCTCGCCGTCATCGTCGCCCGTGTCGGCGATCGGCGCGGCGATCGTCGTCATGGGCGGGAAGCGATCGAGCCATGAGATTTTGAAATCCTGCGTCAGCAGCTTGTCGGTCGCCTGCATGAACAGGCCGCCCGGTATGGCATAGTCGGCCATTTTCTCGCCCGTGCGCGCGCCGCCGGGCTTGCCGGTGCTGGACGGCATCAGGCCGATGGCCTCCATTTTGTCGGCCCATTCCTTGTTGTGATAGCCGCGACGGCCCGGCTTGCCGAAGTGGAATTGCCAAGCGTGGACCATCTCATGCACCAAAGTTTGCAGGACTTCGAGCAGGGGCACGACAGCGAAATAGGACGGGTTAATGGGGTCGTTTGCGGGAGAGGGCGAAATCCTACGCTAAGGCTTTGGCCAACGATATTCTCCGGTAAGATTGATGTGTTCCCAGGGGATAGGAGAAGTCGCTTGATATCTAGTATGACGTCTGTCGCACCTGCTTGATCGCGGCCGCGATAGCTAGATCGCGTTGCTCCTCTTCTCCATCCGCGTTCCAAGCTGCGGAAAGGCACCCATAAGCGTACGCCTGGTCGAGCAGGCGACGCGGATCGACGTCCAGCGCACGAGAGAATGCGTCCGCCATCTGTGCAATGCGTCTAGGATCGAGACAAAGGTCGTCTCTGTCAGCCGGATCGTAGAACATATTGGCGGCGCCAAAGCCCACTTCACCGACCAGACCGACGGGATCTATCACCAGCCAGCCGCGACTGGAGAACATGATGTTTTCATGATGCAGATCGCCATGTAGCCCACGCAGTTCCGAGGCATTGCTCATCATTTGATCGGCTATAATCGCCGCGTGGACGTAGTCAGTTTGACAACCTGCGTTTTGATCATCGCGCGCCCGCTGAAACAAAGCTGCAAAGCGATCCCGGATCGGGAGAAGGGCAGAAGGCAGGGGTTCCTCAGATGCGGCATACAGCTTCGCCATTAGTTCCGCTGCAATTTCGGTCGCCTGGTAGTCGCCGTGCTCGGCAACGATGTGAGAGAGCATTCGCTCCCCGGCATATTCGAGCAACATCAGATTGTTCTCACGACCGAGCAACCGGACTGCTCCCCTCCCATTGCGCCATACCAGATAGTCGGCCCCGCGCAGTTCATCAGCAATGTCTTCTATAGGTTTCAATCCCTTGACGATTGCAGGAGTCCCGTCTGGCAATGAAACTTTCCAAACGAGGCTGGAAAAGGTGTCCGCAATGAGAACAGGTTGCGAAACGTGCCAATGAGCAGGAAAAACAGGCGGCATGAACATCAACCCCAAGTCAGAGGGTCCAATCGCAGATAGAAGGCAAGGCGTTCGCGGTCGGGGGCTTCGATCCCCAATACATTGAATAGGACAGCGAAGGCGCGCTCTGCTTCATCTGGCGCTGCCCAGTTCTCTTCGGCGTTAGCAATCATGAGTGCCAAATCGGCATAGCGATCTGCTGTTCCGAGCCGCCCAAGGTCGATCAGACCCGTGCATTGAAGAGTTTTAGGGTCCACCATGAAGTTCGGCATGCAGGGATCACCATGGCAAACAACCATATCGGTGCGCTCTTGGTCGAGCCGCACCGGTAGCTCTCGTTCGACACGAGCCAAAAGATCGAGCTGCGGCGTACTCTTGTCCTCGTCCGGTAAGAAGTCGGGATTGACGGCATTGCGGGACACCACATCAACGGCGCGTCCGAACATTCGCGACAGCCTGCGCTCAAACGGACATTGATCAACCGATAGGCTGTGAACAGCGCCAAGTTGCTGCCCCATTGACGGCCACGCTTTGAGCAAATCCGCTCCAGACAGATCAGCCGCCGGTACTCCCGGAATTGCCGTTATCACCAAGCATGCACCCTCCTGTTCCTCCTGCCAGTTGATCACCTCGGGGCAAGCCACACCTCGACCTTTGAGCCAAATGAGGCGGTCACGCTCTCCAGCGAGCTCACCGCGGCGGGAAGCAGGTGCGATTTTCGCGAAGGCATGCCCGTCACCACGTCGAAAAACAAAATCACCAGATTCTCCGCCTCTGACAGGCAACCAGTCAGAATGCGATTCACCAAAAAAAATATTAGTTCGATTCAATGGAGGTTCCTTCAGTTTTCTGATGAAGCGCGGAGGTGAGAGGTGGTCCCACTTGTTTGAACAACTAAAAGCTTATTTATAAGTGATACTCTGCTCTAGTTAAGCTACCTTATTTTGTTGTGGTAGCTGGTCATAGTAAAACTCATCTGGAGTCATTTTGTCCAGACTCGAATGAGGTCGTTTCAAATTATAAAATTCAAAATATGCGTTTAATTGCTTCTTCGCATCCAAAACATTGCTGTAGGCTTTGAGATACACCTCTTCATATTTAACGCTCCGCCATAATCGTTCAACCATCACATTATCAACCCATCGACCTTTACCATCCATACTGATTTGAATGCCATTTGATTTCAATACATCAATAAATGCATCACTGGTAAACTGACTGCCTTGGTCTGTATTAAATATTTCAGGTCGACCATATTTTTCAATAGCTTCATTTAATGTTTCTATGCAAAATGTAACCTCCATACTAATCGATACTCTATGCGCAAGTACCTTGCGGCTATGCCAATCAATCACAGCACATAAATAAACAAAGCCTTTTGCCATAGGGATATACGTTATATCCGTAGACCACACTTGATTACTGCGCTGAATAGCCAATCCTT
>NZ_VOYL01000060.1:0-7117 GCF_013420295.1 Acinetobacter sp. YH01018 | reverse complement strand
ACTTGATATACCAATCCAAATTGATCAGTAATGTCCTGGAAGCAGCACAGATCCTTCCAAGCATCTCTTTCAATACAGCTATTGATACAGTTATCGAAACAACAAAACAAACGATAAAATATAAGCAATCACCTACTCAAAAAAGCTCAACAACCAAAAGCCGTGAGCCAATTTGATTGCATGCCTTTATAGACCCTACCTCGTCTATCAACATATAGGACCAGAACAACAACTTTATTCTCCATGACTTGATATACCAATCCAAATTGATCAGTAATGTCCTGGAAGCAGCACAGATCCTTCCAAGCATCTCTTTCAATACAGCTATTGATACAGCTATTAAAACAACAAAACAAACGATAAAATATAAGCAATCACCTACTCAAAAAGCTCAACAACCAAAAGCCGTGAGCTATAGAGGGCTTTGTTGCACAAACCTATTCATGACGGCTTATTCAGCAAAGCCAATATTTTGAGCGGTCAGATTCGCATACCATTGATAATCTACATAGCCTTTGTCAAAGACCACAATACTGCCAGAGGGAAACTGGAATTTTCGGCCTTGTACCATGTCATTTTCTTTACCATTTTCAACTGCAACAAACTCAGGAATATGATTGCTGTGATTCAATCCTATGCTGAGTTTCATGCTGGCTTTTGAATCATGAACTTTGGCCCATGCGCACAAGGAAAGCGACAGATCAATGTGACTGGCATCCAGGGAATACAGAGGATTCTTGAAGCGAAATTTATGGGCTACTTTTGATTTTTCACAGTATTGCAGTAATTGATGAAACATCTGTTTATACAAGGCAGCAGGTTGCTCCTCGTTGATTCGTGCCAGCGTGCTTCGGGGAATAGACTTTGCTCCGAGATGATTAAGCTTTTCCTGCTGGGACTCAAGATTGGATTGAATATCCCGTAGGCTTTGTCGGCAGGAAAGTTGGGACATTAACAGGGCAATAAACTGATCCCATCGAGAAGCAGATCTGAATTTCTGCCCAACATGATGTTGTTTAGCAAGCCGTTCAAAATCTTGTCGTAAGACTGGTTTAATTAACTGATGAAATACGGTATTCTGATGTGACAAAACCTGAATCCTGGTCGTTAAAGTGTTTGTTTGCACTCATATTTTAACTGTTCGGACTCAGGTTTTTTTATTTAAATCAAACTATGGGACAGCAGTGGCTTACAGCTCCCTTTTTTGTTGTGTAAACCCCAAATAGAAATGTCCGCTTGTAGAATCTGCGCTTTTGCTATTATCGAAGCGGACGGTTTATATCATCAATGCTGAAATTAAAAATCTAGATCATAATCACGATTTGGCTGCTTTTCAGGTTCATAAGTTTGCTCTAAGACATCGCTTTGAGGAGTCGGATTAGGCTTTTTCACCTCGTGGATATGGCTCTTTATGTTCTCAAAACTCTCTAAACACGATTGATATGACGCTCTTTGATGTTTCAAATGGTCATTTTGAGGCTCTAAAATAATTTCACATTTCAGATAGTTAAGCATGCGTTGGTCGTTTTTGATGATCTCCTCGATTTTGTCATAGTCCCATGTATTGATCATTCTGCTTGCTTGGCTGATGTATTTCTCCAAGTTTTGAGCTTTTTTCTGCACACAACCAATCAATTGCAATAGATTATTATCGTTGTATGCTTGCTGTTGTTGGGCTGAAAGTTGTTTGTGATCAGCAACGTAACCAGGGTAATAAGCGTCAATTCTCAAGTCACGGAAATCTGTAGCCGGCTTTGGCTTGGGTCGAATTTTAGCGACTAGGGGTTCTAGTTGTTCAAGTTGTTGATTAAGGTCATTAATCGTTCTACAGTTTCCCCAAGCGTATTGATCTGCTTGCTTTGCATCTCCAAGTCTGTGTAAAAGTCGGTGGGTAGCTGCAATTGCAAGATGGTTGAGAGTGCTGTCTCCAGGTCTGTCTGCTGTGTGTCTAGCGTCTGTTGAATGGATTTTAATTCGATCTTTACCAGGTCGCTGACAATGCTGTTTAAATCCAGTTGATTTAATGCTGTCGTTAATTGCATTTGTAACTGGGTTCTCAAGTTTTCTTGAAATGCTTGCTGTAATTGCTCCGAAAATTCGCCCTGCTCGAGCTTTGAAAGTTCTACTTTCATAGCCAAAATCAAGGCTTGTTGAGCTTCTTTCTCTGAGTTCAAGTTGTTGATTTTGTCCTTTAAACTCTGCTCTACTTCGCTGTAAGTGGTCAAAATATTCTTTAATGAACTGACCTGTTGACTCAAGGCTTCGTTTTGTTCTGCTAACAAGCTGTTTTGTTGACTCAACAAGGCGTTTTGCTCTGTCAAAAATTGGTCGATCTCGGTCTGCATAACTTATCTCCGTATGCTGTTTAGGTAATTGAGTTGGCTCTGAATTGTTTGTGAATTCTGTTGAATCATTTCTTTTTGTGCTTGGATGGTTTTTAGGTTTGTACTGAACTGATAGATCGTATAAAAACTGATTAAAATCATCAGCCCCCCAAAAACTGTACTCGCCCATGTCATGTATTTGGCTTTTTGAGAGTTTAATAGCGACTGAATTCCGGTCTCTATTAGCTCGCTTTGGCTCTCTTCTATCGCCTGCTTCACTTGGGCCTGGACTTGGGCTTGGATGCTCTTCTGATCTATCGAAATGCTGCCAATTGCTTTGTTGATTTCGGTCTGCAGCGATTCGATTGAGACTGAAAGCCGTTGGAGTTTCGATATATCTGTATTCGATATCTGCTCGTGGATTGCTTTTAACGCTACTAGATAGTCCATTGTTGCTTCTTGCAGCACTTGTGGTGATAGATTCCCCACCTCGGTCAAAATCGAGCTTAGATTGGATTCTATGGATCTTGTCGTACTCTCTATCCCGTTTAAAAGGGTGGTACTGTTCATGATAGGCAGCTCGCTTTGCTCGATAAGTTTCTCGAAGTTGATCAGCGTCTGTGAGAGCAGCTGCAAGCTCACGATCAGTTGGTTTATTTGATTCTGCCTCTCGAAGGCGCTCTGCATAAGCTCCAAGTTCGAATTTTTCATCGTAAAACGCCCCTTTTAGTCGGTGTTTGTCATTGTTGTTTAGGCGATGAGATCAAGATGCGAGAGCAGCGTAGTGTCACGCAAGGTAAAAAGCTCATGGAGATGCTGAGCTCTGCGATCAAGGGCTATCAGAACAAGGTACTGACTGCAGCCGAAGTGATTGATGAGCTCATCAAGTTGGCTAAGGCAATCCAAGAGTCAGACAAAATGGCAGAGGAACTCAACCTGACTGAATATGAATATGCGTTCTATTCAGCAGTTGCAGACAATGACAGTGCTAGAGAGTTGATGCAAAAAGAGATCCTGCGCGAACTCGCTGTTGTGCTGACTGAGTCTATTCGTAAGAACGTAACCTTGGATTGGACCATCAAAGAAGCTGCCAGGGCGAAGCTGAGAGTCATTGTGAAGCGTCTACTCAAGAAGTATGGCTATCCACCTGATATGGCTTTATTGGCTACTGAGACTGTGCTTGAACAGGCTGAGCAATTAGCAGAAGAGCTCTCTGCTGCTTAATTTTTTGCAATCAAATTACAACTATTAAAAAACTAGATTAGTTGTTTTAAACAACTAATCTAGTTGTACATCACATCTCAAGACCTAACTCTTTGAGGACACTAGAATACTTTCTGACAACCTCGGGATCTTGTAGTTCAATCAGGAGCCTTTTCTCTAGATCAGCATAGCTTTCCCCTACTGCAGCTTTTTGGCTTGCAAATGGATCATGGTGAGCTAGCTTGTTTGCAAAGAATTGAATCTGCTTGTCTGTTAGCTTCTTAGCTTTGCTGTGCGTGACTTCCTTAGGTTGTTGCTTAGTTATGAACGTAAATGAGAAACCACCGATCATACGTCCAGTTTTATGTTGCTCCATAATGGGATTATTAGATTTGCACTGAAGAAGTTAAAGGAAGAATGAAACTAAATAGAAACCAATTTGAAACTAATTTAGTTGTAAATTGGTTTTAATATACAGGCTGTACTAGATTAATCTAGTACAGCCTGTATAAAAATTAATGGCTAATGATATCGAGAATTTTTTTCCATAAAATCTCAACGACTTCTTCCTGACTTATATCATGCAGGTAAACTTCCGAAATTTCTTGTTGAAGCCACTGCTCTAATTTCTCTTGATGTGAAGAGTGACTTGAATATCCATTCAATCCAAAGTAAGTGATCATCTTATTTGATGAATTTCCAGAATCGTAACTCATAAAATCATACAGCTTCTGTAAAACAGATTTAATGACCTCTTTCTGAAAACTCTTCCGGATTTTTTCCTCTCGGTACATCAAGTCTAAGTTATTGTGGGTTAAATACACATTTGGCATAAATTTATCCTTGTAAAGTAAAGGATCACAAGAACTAGAAACAATGAGGATATAGATAACTTTACTTTCGATATCTACTATGAAAAAATCCCTACGCTAACCTACCAAGTGGCGTAGTTTATTGCCTCATATTCTTATGATCGTAATAAATGGGAAAAAGAGTTTTTAAAGCTCTTTTTTTTAAACAATTTTTTTGGTAACCAAACTGGTTACCAAAAAAATTAACTTGTTTTATGAAGGTTGTCAATCATATAATCCATACAAATAGCTATTTTTTTTTGAGACACTTCAATGGATGAGTTTGTTGCATTCCCTTCTTTTGGCTATTTCTTTGAAAATAGCGACACGGGTATTTCTGATAAAGATTTTGAAAAAATAAAATATGAAATCAATGACTTTGATATCATTGTTGGGAATGAAATAAACTCTTTACATAGACTTGTTTCGCAATCCAAAGAGTTTGATCTGATTGTTATAAAACCAGAGATCGATTTTTTTCTTTTTGTGGGGCTCTTTAAAAACAAAGATTCTGTACTTAAACATTACCGTCAATATTTTGAATTATTGAGACAATTACTTACTGATAACGGTAGTCTATATGTACATGTTTCCAATCTTCACCTAATGAGTGAATTCCAAGTAATATTAGATAAAGTTTTTGGTGAAGCTAGGTGTGTGAATCAAATTTTACTAAAAACCCATAATTCTTCATTTAAAGCATCAAAAGGTTTTACTAAAACCGCTCATGAGGTAATTCTTTTTTATACCAAAACAGATAACTTTATTTGGAATGATCTGGTCCAGACAATCACAGATGATAATTTAGCTAAAAAGTTTCCTCATGTGGATGCACTGGGGCAATTTAGACTCATGCCTTTACATGTTCCTGGTGTACGAAAACATGGTGAAACTGGTAGACAATGGAGGGATATGAATCCACCCGAAGGTAAGCACTGGCGTTTTTCTCCAGAAAAAATGGATGAACTTGATCAACAGGGCCTTATTCATTGGTCAAGAACAGGTAATCCACGTTTAAAGGATTATGTTAAAAGTGATACCGGTGTTAGATATACAGATTATTGGGACTTAGCATCAGCAAAAAATTCAACATACCAAATTAAAAATCTGCAGAAAGCCTATGAGGTTATTATTAAATCCAGTACCAATGAAGACTCTTTAATATTGGATGCTTTCAGCTTTGATAGCGTCTGTTTGAATGCGGCAAATAACTTAAATAGAAAATGGATTGCAGTAACACCTAATATAGAGTCCTTTTTATTTACATTACGTTATTTGGAAAAAGACTTTTGCTCGAAAAATTTGGCAAGGGCTATTACAACTCCAGAATTTATCTCCAATGAGTTCGCTAATCCTAGCCCTGTGTATAAGGTACAAAATAAAAATTTCGGACATTTAAGTCTTTTAAATAACCTTAGATTCATCTTAAATAATTAAATTTGTGGAAAAAACTTTAAGCTGCTGAACAGCTCAAGCTATAGCTAAATTCTAAAAAGATCAGCACATAAAAATGCCTGTAAAATCCATTTTTATAGGGTTTTAGGTGTGCTGATAAATTCAGTATTTAGCTATATCTTCTTATGAACATAGTTTGATTTTTACTGTCATATTGTCCTATAGCCTAACGGAACAAAATAAAGTCTTAAAAAGCAACTCAAAAACCGTATTTATAGACTTAATATTTAATTTCGGTACAATATGTATTTAATTATCTAAACTCTAACGGTACAGAATGCCTAATCAGGTCGGATATATTCGAGTCAGTTCAACTGAACAAAATACTGAACGTCAATTAGATGGAATCAGCCTGGATAAGACCTTTACTGAAAAGGCAAGCGGTGGTAGCCGTGAACGTCCTCAGTTAAATGCAATGCTCGACTATCTGCGTGAAGGTGATACGGTGCATGTTCATAGTATTGATCGTCTGGCACGTAATACAAATGATCTGAACGAAATTGTGAATAGTCTGAATGATCGTGGTATAACCATTATTTTTCATAAAGAGAATTTGACCTTCAGTCATGATGTAGCACAATCGGCAATAAATAAACTCATGTTTCAGATGCTTGCTGCATTTGCAGAGTTTGAACGCTCCATGATCCGTGAGCGTCAAAAGGAAGGAATTGCAAAAGCCAAAGCGAAGGGCTTATATAAGGGAAGAAAGCGGAAGGTTGACTATGTTGAAATACGAAAAGCAATGGCTGAAGAAAATTCAACATTTAGAGGTGTTGCAGAAAAGTTTAAAGTAGGGATAGCAACAGTACAAAGAGCTTTAAAAGAAGAAACTAATAATCAATAAGGTTGATTAATGAAGACGCTTAGATATTCAAATTTAGAAAAGATCATGACCATTTATACTGAAATTTCTACTTATATTACATTTCATAATGCGACTGGTTTAACAGATATAAATAAATCAATGGAAGATTTTTGAACCGTACCGGGTTTGTCGGAGACCAAGCTTTCTGAGAGAATGTCCCGATGAAAAAAGTAAAATATACCCCTGAAATCAGAGAAAGAGCGGTTCAATTATTGATTGAATCCGAGAAAGATTATCCATCGAATTGGGCTGCGATCACCGCTATTGCTCCCTGAGCAGTATACTGCGCAAGGGTTGTACTCCTGAAACACTACGTGTTTGGTATCAAAAATATTTAGATAAACAAAATCCAGTTAAAGTACAGCAGCTTTCAGACCAAGAACGTATCAAACAACTCGAACGCGAAAATAAAGAACTGC
>NZ_VOYL01000005.1:0-115901 GCF_013420295.1 Acinetobacter sp. YH01018 | reverse complement strand
ACGCGCTCGCTGCAGTAACAGTTAACGTATCATTTTCAGCATCCGTGTCATTGCCCAGAACAATAATGGTGGCTGCAGTGTCTTCAACCACAGTTGCTGTATCTGGATTGGCCACAGGCGCATCATTAACTGAACTAACCATAATGGTCAACGTACCAGTATCCGTCAACGAACCATCTGTAATGGTGTAGTCAACAGTATCAATACCTGTGAAATTCGCTGCTGGCATATACACATACTGACCATCTTCCGCGATCACAATCGTGCCGCCTTGTGTAGTCGTGTACGTACCTGCAACTGCAGTGAAACTACTGTCAACATCACTATCATTCGCCAATAGGCTGACTGTTGAAGTAAATACAGTATCTTCAACAATGCTGATCACATCATCTATTGCAACAGGAGCAGTTTCCTTTACTGATACCGAATCACTATCACCCGCTGCCACAGCCAATCCCACCAAAGGAATCAAAACCAGTAACCAATACGGATTAAACTCATAGGCAGCTGCAACCAAAGGTTCACCACCCAATGCCTGACCAGCACTGACTTCTTCAGCCAGCATACTTACAGCATGTTCTTGCAAACCACTTTCCGGCACATAGGCATAATAACTGCCATTTTCATGCAGACCGATCAGTAAATTACTGGTCACCCCATCGTGACCATAGTAATCCTGAATAATCAGGTCAGCATCAAGTGGATCTGATGAACCGTCTTCAAAACCAATATGCAAGTCATTGCCCACACGCTTAATTTTAATATTTTCAGGGGCAAATTGAGTTGCATCATCAATCAACTCGTAATTGACATTTTTTTTGGCCTGAATAATCACAGGCTGATCGGGTGTTTTGGTAACTTTCAGAGTTGAAATTATTTTCTTAGCACTATGTAGTTTTACAGTAATGGTTTGATTATTCATAAGATTAATCCTGATCTGCTAGCCAGATTTTAAAAATTTATTAGAAAGTTCAATTAGATTTAAAAAGTTTTATTCAGCTTTAATGCCGTAAGTAATAATTTCTACACGTCGGTTAGGCAGATCACATTGCTCATGAGCCAGCTTGTCTTTTGCATAACGACTCTGACAATCACTGACCACCAGGTCTTGTTCACCGCGTCCTTCGACTGAAATATTCTGTCTAGCCACACCATACATTGTCAGTAAATTACGCACTGTTTCAGCACGTCGCAAAGATAACTGCTGATTAAAAGCTTCGGTTCCTACAGGATCGGTATAGCCAAGAATGCTAATATGGCTAATCTGACTTTGTTCATTGATAATTTGATCTGCGATTGTTTTAACTTCTTCGCGACCTTTTTTTAATATGTCATTTGGGCCTGATTTTGCATAAGCAAATAAGGTATTTGCCTGTAAGGTATATTTCTTCAAGACAGTTTGGACAGGGACATTGACATAGACTGGTTTTGCACACACCTTATTTTTTTCAACACGTGGGAGCGTATGAGTTTGTTCACGAACGGTAGGAAGGATCTGCTGGGCCTGTGCTTCTGTTAATGGCTGAATTTTAATAGACTGATTAGCATCCTCAACAAGTTTAAAATACTGAATTTTCCCTGCAGGCAAGTCATAGACCTGAGTTTTCTGCCGTACCTTTGAATAATCCAGCTCACTTTGGGTAAAAGCAGCACTCATTTGAGTCGGATTTGCACATACAGGCAGCATTTTATAACCGCCCGGTTGAAGCGAAGTTAAATACTCTCCTTCCAGAAAAATATTAACGGCTGGACCATTGAATGCATTTTCCTCTCGGAGAAAAACTGCCATTGTTTGATCCGGTCTAATATGATCAGGCAAAGTCATAGATGCAGGATTAAATGTTTTCCAATGCTCTAAAGGAGACTGATTATTAATAGAAGCACATCCCGACCCAAAAATAGAAAGCCCCGTTATTAAAACTAATTTTTTAATACTCATATCCCACCACCCTTCAGCCCTTAAAAAAGCAAATCCAATGTAAAATTATTAAAAAAAGTATGGATTTATGTGACTTAATTCACATTTAAACTTAATAATCATATAAAAAATATACTCAAAAAAATAGTATAAAAATCATCTTTTTTAATTTATTTATATCTCTTTTTATTAATAGAAAAAAGGGGTTATTTCCATTTAAATTCGAACTTAAATAAGAATAATTTTTATTAATATTAAGTTTTCTTGAGAGTTTTATATTAATAATTTACAATAACTTGCTTATATTTATACGTGATAAATAATTTATGTAAAATATGATTCTAGTTAATTAAATGAATATTCATGGTACATAAATTACACTTTTAATACATTAATTACATAAAAAATATACCAAATAACAAAAGCTTCTACCAAAGAAATAAAGTTAAAAATATACATTTCATTGCAACTTTGTGCTGAATAATGAAGTAATCAAAGTAAGTCACTCAAAATCACGCACCCGGTTTCAAGCTAGAAAACGAGATTCTTCTCTGCATACAGCATTGAAGTAAACACTAAAGCTTGTTCGATTTGTTTTGATCAAAGTGTTGCTGAAATGATACTGACCTCTAGACGAGACCTATATATTCAAGCCTGACTACTGCAGGTTGATATTTTTCAGCTTTCCAAACCATTCCCTTGAAGATAAAAACTTAAATGTTGTGATCCTAAACACAGCAGGCATTCCTGTTTAAAAACTGCGGCTGTAGTCTCCTTCAAAGATTCGATATTTTATAAACCAAAATCACTTCTAAGTTGATTTCCCCATCATCGTGCTGTGTATTTTTAAGATGCATCTCCTCAATTAAACCTAGTAAAGCCCAGCAGATACTGACAGGAAGTTTTCAGCTCATGCATGTCTTATCCAATCTCAAGTCAATAAAAAAGCCAAATTTCATAAAAATTTGGCTTAAATTTTTAAATTAAAACATATTTTTATTTAGCGTTCCTGCAATGCCTGCTTCATACGGGTAATCGGCTTGATCAGGTATTGAAAGATGGTTTTTTCTCCAGTCTTGACATCCACACTGGCAATCATACCGGGAATAATCGGCATGGATTGTCCATTTTTATCCGTCAGTGAATTTTTATGGGTTTCCACTAAAATCCGATAGTAAGCTTCGTCTGGATTTAGATTCAGTTCACTTGGTCGCGCCTTGTCACGTAAGGTATCAGGACTGATCAGGGTTACTTTACCTTCTAGTCCACCATACAGCGAATAATCATAAGCAGTAATTTTTACAATTGCATCTAGCCCCGGACGGACAAATGCCACATCTTGCGGACGGATATACGCTTCAACCAGTAATTTGTCATCGAGAGGAACAATTTCCATAATGTCTTGTCCCGCCTGAACCACCCCACCCAAGGTATTGATTTTTATATTTTTCACAATCCCTCGTAATGGTGCCCGAATTAAGCTGCGGTCTACAGGGTCGGCACGCATCGCCATATTCTCTTTGGCCTGTGCCAGTTCCGATTCTATGCGGACCAGCTCGTTGTTGGCATCGGCGGCATACTGGTTGCGTTTTTCATTGATTTGCAAAGCCAGATCTGAAGACTGCCGACGCATACGCAGCAATTCCACTTCTGACATTACCCCTTCTGCAACCATCGGTGCGGTAATCCCAATTTCCCGGTCCAGCATAGCTTTACTTTGCTGCAAACCGGATACGGCATCATCGACTGCACGACGACGGGCTTCATAAGCGGCACGTTCACGACGCTGCAAGTCCGGACTAATCCCTGCAGGAAATTGAATGGCGGTGCCGTAAGATTCTGCTCGCAAGCGGGCTGCCATGGCTTCCAGGTTAGCCACCTTGGCTTCGCTTTCACGTAATACTGCGGCACTCCGGGTATCATCCAAAGTGAGGAGAATTTGCCCTTTTTCGACCACATCTCCTTCTTTGACCCGCATTTCCTTGATGGTTCCCGGATCCAGGCTTTGTACAATTTGTTCACGACTGGTTGGAATAACACTGCCTTGTCCCCGAGTCACCTCTTCAACCGTACTGTTATAGGCCCAGATCACGAACACCACCAAAAACACAAACAGCAAACCGATCATCCAAAATAACCCGCTATGCTTTTCTTTTTGCAACGCAGCATTCAGATCATTCACCAATTTCAGATCTTTGGAATGTATCTTTTCAGATGACTTGGTTGGATTATCCTTCATACATTTTACTCAATATTATGTGTGTCTCTGGCTCGGGCTTTATTAATTCAAGTCAGATTTAGGCCATCGGATGCTCTGTTTCAGCTATCTGGGCGGCATTCGTATCAGTCTGCGTCGGACTGTTGGTTGCCACTGAACCCGCCATAGCCGCAGGTCGAATCACCCGTTGTGTCGCTGTACGTGCTTTTTGCTCATTTTGTGTCAACTTTTTAAGCACGGCATCACGCGGTCCATCCATGACAATTTTGCCTTGATCCATCACCACAATTCGATCGACAATGCTTAACACCTGCATCCGGTGAGTCACAACCAACAGAGTTTTGTCTTTACACCATTGTCCCAGAGCTTGTAGCGCCTTCTGTTCTGTGCCTTGATCCAGCCCTGTAGTGGGTTCATCCAGAAGCACCACTTTTGGATGACGCAAGGTCAGACGCGCCAAAGCAATAATCTGTTTCTGCCCGCCAGATAATCCCTGTCCGTCCTCACCCAAAGGCATATCCAGACCTTTAGGATGGTTTTGAATCATCTGCTCCAAACCAAAACGTTTCAGTGCATTAATCAAATCCTGGTTACCGCTAAAACCATCCTGACGGGCCAGATCCAGATTTTCGCGCAAGCTGCCTAAAAATAAGCGCGGCGACTGTCCCAGCATCGCGATCTGGTTGCGCAGATAATTCGGATCAAGCTGTCTTAAATCAACGCCATCTAACGTGACATTGCCCTGACTCGGAGTAAATAAGCCACTGGCCAGTTTCAGCATGGTGGTTTTACCACTGCCAATTTTACCCAAAATCCCGACTTTCTCACCCGGCTTCAACTGCAGACTGACATTTTTCAATACCTCTGGCATATCAGCCTGGTATTTGAAACTGACCTGCTGCACATTCAGCTCACCTTCAACCCGATTCAGACTGATATATTCCCGCTCTGGATCACGCTCAATTTTTCGGTCAATAATGCTTTGTAAACCTTGCATCCCCACTTTGGCTTGTTGAAAGCGAATCGCCAGGTTGGCAATTTGCGCCAAAGGAGCCAGCGCACGACCCGATAAAATCACGGCTGCAATCAACGCCCCCATGGTAATTTTAGAATTGGTATCAGGACTATGAATCAGATAAGTCCCCACAATCACCAAAATCACCGTATTGAGTTGCTGAATACCAACCGAAAAATTCACCACAAAATTGCTTAAATCACGGGTTTTAGTACTTGAAGCTGCACTGCGGGCTGTATAAAAATCCCACTTTTCTTGCGCCCAGCTGGCAGCATTGTTGGTTTTTAAGGTTTCAATCCCTTCAATGGCCTCAACCGCCAAGCCTTGTCGTTGCGAGCCTTCACGCATGGACTCATTGATATAACGTGCAAGAGGACCTTGTGCCAAAAAACCCACCAACATCACAATGGGGATCAGAATTAAAGGCACCAAAGCTAATTTCCCAGCAATCAGCCAAATCACGGTGATAAATAACAGTAAAAATGGTAAATCCACCAAAACCAGCAAGCTGGCACTGGTCATAAAGTCGCGTACCGACTCAAACTCACGCAAGTTGTTGGCATAAGCCCCTGAAGAGGCAGGTTTTTCCGACAAATCCAGACTCATCACCCGTCTAAAAATCGCCGAACTGATAATTAAATCTGCTTTTTTTCCTGCAATATCGGTTAAATGCCCACGAATCATCTTGGCTACGAATTCAAAGAAAATTGCCAAGATAACCCCAATGCTCAGCACCCACAGGGTTTCATAAGACTTGTTTGGAATCACACGGTCATAGACGTTCATGACATAGAGTGAACTGACCAATGCCAAGAAGTTGATAATGAACGTCGCCAAAATGACTTGATAATAATAGGAACGGAAACGCCAGATCACCTTCCAGAACCAGGCTTTAGGCATATGATATTCGGGTAATTCTGAACGTAAATCACTGGCCAGTTTTGGCTTGATAAACCAGCAATATCCCAAATAGAGCTCATCAAGTTGTTGTTGAGTGAGTTTCTGCTTTAAACCATCGGTCTGCTGAATTTCATAAACTCGCTCATCCCCCACACCATCAATATGGGTAATCACTGCTGCGTGTTCATCTTTAAGCACAACCACCACAGGCATGGCTAAGGACGGAATATCCTGCAAATTTCGCTGTGCCAGGGTATTGTCAAAACCATGAGTTTTTAAGACTTCCCCCAATGAATGATAATTGACCTGCAGGTTCTGATCCTGGGTGACCTGTGCCATAAGCGTAGCAACAGAAATAGGTGTTCCCAGAAGCTGGGTCACTAAAGCGATATGTTCGATAATTGATTTCATGAACTTTTTGATAACCTTTTTTATTCTGTCGCAATGCTGGATTAAAAGTTAAGGCTGTATCGACCAGGTCGTGTCGCTCGAACCCTTCGCCCATGTTGAGATTTTTCCCTGTGCCCGCAAATATGCCAAGGCTGCCATACGAAAATCATTTTGTGCCGTTACATAAGCCATTTCCACTGCAGACAGCTCATTATAGGCATTCAGTACATCAACCAAAGTCTTTCGTGCAATCTTAAATTGCTTTTCATTGGCAATCACTACATCACGTGAAGCTGCGATTTGTTGTCGGGTAATCTCCATTGTTTGTTTGCTTTGAAACATATCAATTTCTGCAGTTCGGGCACGTTCTTCTATATCTCGCTGAATTTGCCCTAATCGTGCATTTGCTGCCACAATCGATTGTCCACCCTGCTCTACTGAATATTTTGTCGCTTGATTAAACATATCCCACGACATGCTTAAATAAACTTGACGATCTTCAGTGGTGACATTTCCTTCTAAATTAATACTTGGATAGCGTTTGGTTTGACGATATTTATGTTCGGATCGGATACTGTCCAATTCAGCTTGTTGTGCCTGAAAAGAGGGATGCTGGCTGGGATGGGTCAAACTATAACGATTCACAACATCCGTGACGGAAAGATCGGCAAATGGATCACGCAATCCATCTGGAGAAACATCAGCTGTATATTTTTTCAGATTACTTAAAGCAAAGCCCAGCTCACGCTGTAAACCGCTGATCATATGTTCAACCTGCATCTGCCGGGCTTTAGCCTGAATCAGTTCAGAACGACGTCCCTGATCATATTTCACAATAATCCCAATATCCTGGGTGAATTTATTGTGGCGTTCCAGACTCCGGTTTTGTACAACTAAGGACTCTTGGGCACGCAAGGCTTTAATATATTCACTGCCAATGGTGTAGCCTAATTCTTCTGAAGTTTCACCAATTTTTTCATGAAAATACGCTGATTTGCTTTTATCGCGCTCGACCTGCGCACTAATGGCTCCAAAAGAATATAAATTCAGGGTGCCACGTAAACCCGGCGTGAAGTCTTCACTGGCATAATCGGTGCGATCTTTATGGGATTGACCCAGGACTTGATTTGCGGTCACTGCCAAAACTGGATAATGCAAGGCCTGTGACTCTTTAACTTTACTGATCGCCGCCTGCTCATTGGCTTGCGCTTCAATCATCAATGGATCTTGTGTTAATGCATTCTGTAGCAATATTTTGAGATCCGCTGCATAAACCGGGGAAGTCAACATTAATGTGGTGAACAGCACCATCACCTGATTTTGAGGATATCTCACAACAGATCTATGACTTTTTTTCATATTCAACTTTAAGTGATTATTACATAAAAAATAATGATGACTTTCAATAATTAGCTTTAAGATTTCTACTGTGTTCTAATCAAAAACTCGGTATTAACCATCCAAATTAATGTGAAAAATATCACATTAATTAGAGCATTTTCGGATTTTAAAGCAACAACTCATTAAAATACAGACTAAACACATGAAACTTTCATTAATTTTTTGCTCTATTATCAAGTGACTATATTTTTTAAGTAGGTAACTTTATCCCCTCTTTTTTCCGGAATTTTAATTCTATTCCTCAACAGTAAGCCTCTTACATCAATGATGCAAATATCCATTTTTTGATCATGATTTGTACCGTCAACTTGCAGGATTTATACATAATTTATGTATAAAATCGATCAGCTCAAAGAAACTGAATCCTATCTCTTTCCCAGATCCAAAGCAGACACCTTGTCCGCCTGAGTTTGAGTATAGTGAACAATTTTCTGGATTATTTTAGCCTATAAACTTACATTCAACGCAATATCATCAATTTGTCCAATAATTTTATTTTCCAGCTTTTTGCATTATTTTTATCCATTCTAAAATGGATAAAAACAGCTGTTTTATAGACGTTTAACACAAAAAATTAAAGTGATAAGTCAAACAAAAAAATGACTCATCATATGAATAGAAATTGATTAAAAAAATCCCCGCACAAGGCGAGGATTTTTTTAATCTATACTTTTTAACAGGTAATTATTTACCGCCAAAAACGTATGATACACCTACACGACCACCAACTTCGTTACCGCCGGAAAAACCTACCGCAGCACTTACAGAAGTACGACCGTCAGCAAATACGCTAGCAACACCTAGAGCACCAGCAGATTCACCTTCATAGTGACCTACACCACCAAATACTGCAAATTGACCAGCACCGATGTTAGGGATTTGTTGTTGCGCAGCTAAAGCAATAGCGATACCACGGTAAGAAGTTTTCTCAACATCATCAACACGTGTATTTAATTGGTTAACACGACCACTGACATCATTGTAGTATGATCGTACTTGACCAAGGTTTGCCGCGTCAGAATCCGCAACACCATTTGCAACATTAGACACAACGGTATTATTGGCATTCAAACCATTTGCAGTGATAGACACGCCATCTACAGAAATTTCACCCGCACTGATTGTGGTTGAACTGGTCTGAGTCGTAGTACCTGCCACTGTTTTTTCAAGCTGAATACCAGCAACATCATCTGTGCGTTGTTGTGTAGTTGTGGTTGTAGCACCAGCAGCAGTGATATTTGTATCTGTTTGAGTCAGCTCATTAGATTCCTCAATACCAAACTTATCTACAACTGTTGTTTCACTCTTAGCCAATACAGTTTGAGAGCCGTCACCCGCAACATTGGTTTCAGAACCATAAACTGTCAAGGTTGCGCTTTCATCACTACGTTGTTCATCTTCATAACCACGAACAACCGTTGTAGATGTGGTTACACCAGCCTCGGTCTGACTTAAACTTTCTTGACGCTGAGCAGCCTCTGTAGACAGAACAGCTTGTGATGCTAGCAAACCAGTAACCGTGTTGAACTCAGTTGATGCAAATTGACCATTAGTTGCATAAGTCTCTGAATTACCTGTTACAAGATCAGTAGTTGTTGTGCTCTGTGATGTTGAACCAGTTTCAGTACTATTTATATCACCAGCTTGATAAATTGTTTCGTCATTATTCAATGCCCATTCTGATTCTTGAGTCTGTGTATCAGAAGTATAAGAAGATGTACCATTTCCACTTACAGTTGAAACGTGAAGTAAATCACTTGCGCCTGCAGCATACAGTTTGTCATTAAACTCCCAATTGTTTTGGTAAGCTTCTGTCGTTTCAGCTAACAGATCCTCATGACTACCTTGCTGAGTTTCAGTACGCGCAGTCTCTTCTTCCAGTTCCTGACCTGGTTTATATTTAGTAGTTTTTTCAGCAAAACTTGATGCAGAAGTATCAATCTGAGCGGCTGTTGCAACACCACCCACGTCAACAAATGTCACATCCTGAGTTGCTTGAGTACCAGCACGAGTACCTTCCCACTCTTTATCAACTACATTCTCATTGTAAACAGTGATTGTTTGATCAAGAGTCGAATTATCATACTCAACCGAACCATCTTCATAAGTGGTTTTTTCTTTATTTACAAATGAATCGGTAGACTTATAAAATTCATCTTCATTATAACGCACAGATTCTGTTGAGTTGCGCTGTTGGAAATCTTCCTGTACAGCATTCAAAGTTAAACTCGATGCTGATCCGTCCGTATATTGAACCTCAGAACGAATTTCCTGACCATTTCTATCATGACCCAATACAACATAGTAATGATCTGTACCATTTTGATCGGTCCAAGTATTCACATCTGCAGCTGTAACAGGTGAACCATCAAGTTTACGTCTGAAACCAGAGGTTACCTGATCAGGAGTATAAGTATTTACAACAGGAAGAGGACCTGTTTTATATTTTTGATCACTGAGGGAGTTCAATTCGAGATCACGATCTACCTCAATATTTTCCTGCATGCTCGCATAGTAGTCAGCTGATCCGTCAAATTGTCGGATGTCATGTGCAACAAAGCCATCCTGCTGATCTGTAACTGTTTGCTGATAGTCATACGCAAATGAACGATGTTTCAGATCAGTATCAGTCCAACGTGTATCATTTCCATTTTTAGTGATAACAAAATCATCACCATTAGCATCTTCTGTTGCTTGGTAGTTAGAATAAGCACCTGACACACTTGAAGTTACTTCAGTTACTTTATCTACAACAGGTTTTCCATTAACAAGAACCACCCCATCTTCATCAGTCAAGAAATCACGGTCTTTCGATGCTTGTGTAAACTTAAATGAAGATTCTTGGTCAATATTAGATTTACCATCATTATATTGAGTTACACTATTTTCCCATGAGCGATTGTCATATTGCTCAAAACCATCAAGAACAGCAGTATCTTTGCTATTATTTGTACCAGAACGGCTGCGTTCAAAATCTTTGACACTCACGTCATCATAATTGATATATGTTGAAGCTCGAGCCTTGGTTTGTTCGCTAATATTAGACACTAATACATCATTACCCTCAACTTTAAAGGTAACGAAATCACCAGAAATATCATCATATTGGTAGTTAGCATCTTGCTCGGTAGAAGAACGGCTACGATCTACAACCAGTAACTTGCCATCAGGACCACGGCTAGTCTCTACGCCATTTTCAACATCTGAATTATATGCCGTTAAATTAAAATTACGCTCACTGGTATCTTCTAACACCACATAACTAGTTTGACCGTCAACCTGTACTGGTTGACCATTTTGGTCATAGGCAACCGCATTATCCTTATAATTTCGAGTACGCTTACTTTCTATAGTATGATCAAGTACTTGGTTATCATTATAGTCAACTGCTGTTCTGCTACTCGAACGTGTTTCTTCAAAAGCACCCGCTTTTTTGGTTAGATCGTATGCTTCAAAGTTATCCTCAGTCAAAGTCCCAACATCTGCTTCTCGAATAGTAACAGTCCCAACAAAAGGTATAGATAGAGTACGAGTTTGCGCTGTACGAGTTACCAAGCCATTCGCACTATAATATGAAGACGTATCTACAGTTCGTGAGTCTTCTTTTGTATTATCGGTCAGGTTCCAATCAGATGAATTAGAAGTGGTTTCAACTGTACCTTCACGTGTCTCACTATAACGCTCAACCCCCGGTTGACCAGCTACTGGTTCAGGAGTGCCAGCCGATATAACAACATTCGAATCTTGTACTTCAAGAAAGGTTTTATTACTTGTAAAGTTTGTGTCAATTACTGAAGTAGAATAGCCTTCAGATTGCAAATAACCACTGAATGGACCTGTAGGCTTAAAGCGTGTTTCTGGAGTTGTTACTGTTGCAGCCAAGGCATTCCCTGCAACAACCGTTAATACAGCTGCAGCTAATGCTGATTTCTTAAATGTCATAGATTTGTCCTCTTTCAATTCTTATAAAAAGACTGGTTTACCCTAGGATGTTTGCAAACCAGCAAAACTGGGACGAAAATTTGGATACTGAAAAATTCCGTTCAAAGCATCAATTTCGTACAAGGCCATAATATACAAAAAAAAACATCTTTATCAATCAATATTTGATTTATATTTATAATAATTACATATTTCTTAGCAAGAGAAACACCATAATAACAATAAAATATATTAAAATCATCTATTTAAAATAAAATATCAAAAATCACATCAAAATATTTTAAATCAATACTTGATATATTTTGTAACTATGAGGTATTTTTAGGCGATAAATCAAACCAATAAAATCAATTTATAAATTTTTAGCGGTGGCATCAGTTAGCACCATTTACAGTCAATTTTTATGAAAACAACTCGATTGAAATTAGAGTCTGTGACATTTGCTGTGCAAAAAAATAGCGAGAAAGTAAAATTTAATTACCAAACCAAATTCACTTCTCGCTATGACTCGCACAATACTGATAGATCAACACTGGTCTAAGCTGAAAGCCTTGCGGAGCAATACACCCATCCCTAATTTTGATATTTATCTCAACCATAATCTTCGAAATTTTATTGAAGCTATCCCATATAGAATTCACACAGATTACGCATGAAGAGATTTGCTAACAGCATTTAGCAAACCCAACTCAATATTTAGAAAGTTTACACAGCGGTCAAAAAACAATAAGTTATTAAAAACATTTAACTTAATTTCTTTTGATGCTGATCTGGAGTGGGTATTTATTGATGCAACCCATGTGCGTGCTCATCAGCATGCCACAAGCATCAGAACCCAAGCTATTTCAAAAAGCATGGGTGGTAATAGCTCTAAAACTCATTTAACAGTAGATTCAAATGAGAACCCTATTCAATTTCTAATTCATGACGGTACAAGTCATAATATGAAAGTAGCAACAGCCTTGGTTAATCCCATAGATCTAAAAGATACTGATGTGCTTTGTACAAATAAAGGATATGATACGAACTTATTTATATAAAAAATATAAAAAAACAATGACTAAAGCAAATATCCTACAAAATTCAAAACCCAATTGCATAATGATTACAGGGATTGGTACTTATATAAAATTAGAGACTTAATTGAGAATATACTTGCAAGACTGAAGTAATTTAAAGCTATCGCGACACATTATGACAAGCTAAAGGGAAACCATTCAAGTTCTGTTACCTTAGCTCGTATATTTATTTGGCTACCATTATGAATGATTAACAGGCCCACAAATAAAAAACCATGAAGTGATTAGAGATCTATTGCATGTACAGATTAATTAGTACTATTAGACTCTAGAAGATGCAAACTTTCGCCATCATTGAATCCAGCATTCAAATCATTTCACCAAGGATCAAAATCACATAAATTAGATGGAAAACTGTAGCACCACCCTAAAAAGAGCACTGAAAATTATAATTGTGCTAATCAAAATTTTTTTAATACTACACATAAAAATGTCAATTTACATTTACTCATCAGAATGCAAAAAAACCGTTTCAAATACTGTTAAAAGAGATGAGGGGTTTATTTAGCTGATTACAGCTATTTTTTTAAAATCAAGCTGACCTTAAAATATCAAATGGAAACTTTTGGATACAAATTAAACTATCAAAGACTTTTTTAGATATTGAAATTAATTTACCTTTATGGAGTAAAATTATTACAATAGCACAACCTATTCGCAATATAAAAAGTGTATAATAATTGCATCTTTGAGGTTTATTTTAGATCATGAGTAATCAACAGGAAAAAAAACTTTTTGCTGAACGCCTAACTCAGGCTTTATCAGAAGCCAAACATCCGATTAGTCCAACTTACTTATCGAAAGAATTTAACTGTCGTTATGATGGTCAACCAATTTCCGTACAATCAGCGAATAACTGGCTGCTTGGCAAGGCTATTCCTGGTCAGGACAAATTGTCGCTATTAGCATTATGGTTAAATGTTTCTAAACAATGGTTAAGATTTGGTGATCAAAAACTAGCAGATGAAACATCTACACTAACAGAATCACAAAGTGTTGAATTAAACTATTTTTTAAAATTCAAAGCCCTAAAGAGTGCACACAAAGAAATTATTCAAAACTTAATTGATGAGTTTAGCCAAACTAATTAGGATTGATTGGACAGCATTTTCAGAAAAAATCGCTTTTCTTGTTGGTAACTTTGTATCTGATCTTCATAGTCCCTCAACTTTCGATATAAGCCCTTCAACTCTTCAGCGCTAATCACTATCAGCTCCGATTTCAGAACCACCCTCTTATGCTCTTTAGCTCTTGTATTCAAATCATTCATGCTAAATGTCAACTATATTTTGGAGAAATTATTAACTATTATAAACTGATTACACGGTCACAATAATATCACTATTTAACAACATTTATACATCATATTATGATAAAGATCACAGATATTCAGAATACTTATTATGTTCAGATCCCATTCTATACACTTAATTCTGTTTAAAATATCAACAGAAAAATCATACGTACCTGATGTGAAATTTATCTTATCTTCATTTATACTATCACAAAATAAATTAACAGACAGGATACAAAAGTCGAAGATTTTTTACTGAAATTGTTAAAATTTATAACACTTATAAATAAATATACCAATAAAAAAACATCCTTCAAGCCTAAACCTGAAGGATGTTTTTAACATGTATTGGAAAGCTGAGTAATGAATCAGCCAGATGAATTACATCATACCGCCCATTCCACCCATGCCGCCCATATCAGGCATAGCAGGTTTATCTTCAGGGATATCTGTGATCATGCATTCAGTCGTTAACATTAAAGCAGCAACAGAAGCAGCATGCTCAAGTGCAGAACGCGTTACTTTTGCAGGGTCAAGAATACCCATTTCAAGCATATCGCCATATTCACCAGTAGCAGCGTTATAACCGAAGTTACCTTCGCCATTTTTCACAGCATTGATGACTACAGATGGCTCATCACCCGCATTCGCTACGATTTGACGAAGTGGAGCTTCAATAGCGCGACGTAAAATGTTGATACCTACATTTTGGTCATCATTGGCACCAGTTACACCGTTAAGCGCAGAAGCTGCACGCACCAGCGCAACACCACCACCCGCAACTACACCTTCTTCAACTGCAGCACGTGTTGCATGAAGCGCATCGTCAACACGGTCTTTTTTCTCTTTCATTTCAACTTCAGTTGCTGCACCAATTTTAATTACTGCAACACCACCAGCCAATTTAGCAACGCGTTCCTGAAGTTTTTCTTTGTCGTATTCAGACGTAGATTCTTCAATTTGCGCACGGATTTGTTGAACACGTTCAGCAATCTGGTTTGCATCGCCAGCACCATCTACAATCACGGTGTTTTCTTTAGATACTGTTACTTTATGTGCAGTACCCAAATCTTGAAGTGTAGCTTGCTCTAAAGACATACCCACTTCTTCAGAGATCACAGTCGCACCAGTCAAGATTGCGATATCTTGCAGCATTGCTTTACGACGGTCACCGAAACCAGGTGCTTTTACCGCACATACTTTAATGATGCCGCGCATGTTGTTTACGACAAGCGTAGCCAATGCTTCGCCTTCAACATCTTCAGCAATAATAAGAAGCGGTTTACCCGTTTTAGCAACCGCTTCAAGCACTGTAATCAATTCACGGATATTGCTGATTTTTTTATCAACAAGCAGGATGAACGGATTTTCCAGTTCTGCAGTTAAAGTGTCTTGCTTGTTTGCAAAGTACGGGCTGATATAACCGCGGTCAAACTGCATACCTTCAACTACGTCTAACGCATCTTCAAAACCTGAACCTTCTTCAACAGTGATCACGCCTTCTTTACCAACGCGTTCCATTGCTTGAGCAATCAGTTTACCCACAGTTTCGTCAGAGTTTGCAGAGATCGAACCCACTTGTTCAATCGCTTTAGTATCAGACGCTGGTTTAGCAGTGGCTTTGATGTTTTCCACTACAGCTTTTACTGCAAGGTCGATACCACGTTTCAAGTCCATTGGGTTCATACCCGCAGTCACCGACTTGATTCCTTCGTTCAAGATTGCTTGAGCCAATACGGTTGCAGTTGTTGTACCGTCACCTGCGATGTCATTGGTTTTTGAAGAAACCTCACGAACCAGTTGAGCACCCATGTTCTCAAATTTGTCTGCAAGTGAAATTTCTTTCGCTACAGTTACACCATCTTTAGTGATATGTGGTGCGCCAAAAGAACGGTCGATCACAACGTTACGACCTTTAGGGCCTAAAGTCACTTTTACCGCATCTGCAAGAACGTTTACACCTGCAATCATTTTAGCGCGAGCTGAATCACCAAATTTTACGTCTTTAGCTGACATGCTTTACTCCAAATATTTTAATTTTCAATAAGCTGAATCAATAATCAGGTCTGAATTTTCCGGCTCAGGATTAACCTTCAAGCACAGCTAAAATGTCAGACTCTTTCATAATAAGAAGTTCTTCGCCTTGTACTTTTACCGTTGTACCCGCATAAGTGCCAAACAATACTTTGTCGCCAACTTTTACATCTAAAGCACGTACACCGTTATCAGTAATCTGGCCATTGCCTACTGCAATAATTTCACCTTGAGCCGGTTTTTCAGCAGCAGAACCTGGAAGCAAAATACCGCCAGCAGTTTTAGTTTCTTCTTCAACACGACGAATAACTACGCGATCATGTAATGGACGAATGTTGCTCATTGGAAACTCCATCAGACTAAGTCTTTTATTAGTGAAGTAATGATGACTTTGTTATTCCATCGGTCATCATCAAATAATTTCGATGACACTTTTGTGGGGATGGAAAAAAACGCTTCAAGGGGCAAACAAAAAAAAATTGCTGTTTTTTGTGTTTTTTTTATTCAAATCCGATATTTCTGCATTTAATCAGCACTTTCTTCTTTTAACACAAATTCTTTTTGCTGATTGTTAAAATAATAATGCTCTACATCAGCATTTGGATAAATCAGATTCAGACTGTTGGGTAAGCCACGATGCAAACGGTAAGACGTTGCAGTTCCCGCATGAATATCCAGCACCGGATGGTCTGCCCCTAAATGGTAAATCTGGTTCAGATCATACACCGCTGATTGATGCAGATGACCATGCAACAGACCATTTAAACCACTTTGACTCCAAGATTCCAAAGCCATACGCCCCAGCATTGGACAATCCTTGATCCCATGCGGATTATCTGGCGGTGTATAAAATGGCTGGTGCGCCACAATAAGTTTGATTTTACGCTTGGGAGCCATCATCAGCCTTTGATCAATTTGCTGAATTTGCTCCAGGGAAATATGGCCCCGAGTATGATAACGCCGCCGAATACTGTTGACGCCAATCAGATAAAAATTCTTGGTTTCCAGCACAGTTTCCATATGACCAAAGAAAATTTTATAACGGGTAAAGGGACTGAATATCCGGTTCCAGACATGGTACAAGGGAATATCATGATTACCGGGTACCACCAGATAAGGTAGATTTAAACTTTCCACAAACTGTTTGCAATCATAAAACTGCTTATAATGGGCGCGCTGGGTTAAGTCCCCACTGACCACTACAGCTTCCAAAGGATGTTGCTGACAAAAGAGACGAATTGCAGCCATACAGGCCGGTCTTTCCGTACCAAAATGCAAATCAGATAGATGTAGAATCATAAGGAACCATTATTTTCAATGCATGCTTGCGTACGGAAATATGCAGCGGGGGCTGCATTTCCACAATCTCACCATCCAGTGCAAGAGTCAGTTTTTTGGCTTTGGAATGTATTTGCACCTTGTCGGCAGAAAAGCTATACACATCTGGTGCATGATCAAGATTGCCTCGAATCAACTGCCATAAAATTTTAAATAAGGTGGGTTTATCGCTTTTCGCCACCACCACACCCACAACCTTTCCCAATTCAGCACATTTGGCAATGCGTAAATTCATCTCTGCCAGTTGCAACTGATTATTGCCAAAAAAAATCAGCGGAGTTTTGACGGGATATTTTTTACCGTCAATTTCCACTTCCAGTTTCAGTTCTTTGCGATCACGAATCAGCACCTCAAGAGCCGAAGTATAGGCATGTAAAGCAAAACGGCCAAAACACCGGTTATAGAGCTCACGCCTTTGTATGAATAAAGGATAAAGCCCCAAGCTAGCATTGTTTAAATAGATATGATCATTAATTTGCGCCACATGAACTGCACGGATTTGTCCTGTCGCAATAACATCGGCCGCTTTGAGAAGATCAAGTGGAATATGCAACAAGCGGGCAACATAATTGAAGGTTCCCAAGGGAAAAATACCCATAGGAATCTCAGTGCCTATCAATTTGGTAGCCACCGTATTGAGTGTACCATCCCCACCCGCAGCAACCACAATACCAATTTCTTCTGCCTGTAGATGGCGTGCGATGATTCTGTCCATAAAACTGCTAAAATCTGTTTCAGCACTAATTTCAAATGCCTGAATCTCATAACCATAGGCCGTTAAATTTGTCATAAGCAGCTCATAGATTTCATCTTTATTGGCTGCATGAAATCCTGATTTTTCATTATAGATAAGGGACAAAGGCTTGGCAGAAACTGACATTTTTACTACTTTTTTGAAGCAATTGCTCTAATTTCGTCCAAATTATCGACAATTGAAAGCATCTTTATGTAAAATTCGAATTACCACCATTTATTAAATCAATAGCGATTACCACGAAAATAACAACACTAAACTATTGTTTTATAAATAAATAATTTAAATAAATAACACTCATAAAACTGGTAAATGGATCAATTAATAAACGAACAATGTTTTAACTTATTGTTTTTAATGATTTAAAAAAATAAATATATAATATTCCAATCTATTTCAGCTACTTCTTTAGTCTTATTTTTTTTATGATTTTATGCTTTAATACAGCCACTTTTTTTTTATATTTTCATCCTGGCGATGTATCCCATTGCCTGGATTGTACTTTGTACATTTGAATCGTACATATTTGAGATAGGCCTCACCATGACCCAAGTGAACGCACCAGAATTCGTTCGTAACCCTAAGCTTATTGCATGGGTGGAAGAGATTGCTAAATTAACCAAACCGGCAAAAATTGAATGGTGTGACGGTAGCGCAGAAGAATATCAACGTCTTATTGACTTGATGATCGCTAACGGCACTATGCAAGCACTTAACCCAGAAAAACACCCTGGTTCTTACTTGGCAAATTCAGATCCTTCTGACGTTGCTCGTGTTGAAGGTCGCACATTTATCTGTTCAGAAAAACAAGAAGACGCAGGTGCGACAAACAACTGGGAAGCGCCTGCTGAAATGCGCGCTCGCCTGAACGGTTTGTTTGATGGTTGCATGAAAGGACGTACCATGTACGTGGTTCCTTTCTCTATGGGTCCTTTAGGTTCTCATATTGCACACATCGGTATTGAGATAACCGACTCTCCTTACGTAGCAGTAAGCATGGCTAAAATGGCTCGTATGGGTAAAGCTGTTTACGAGGTACTTGGTACTGATGGCGAATTCGTACCATGTGTCCACACTGTAGGCGCTCCGCTTGAAGAAGGTCAAAAAGACGTAGCTTGGCCTTGCAACCCAGAAAAATATATCGTGCATTATCCAGAAACGCGTGAAATCTGGTCTTATGGTTCAGGTTACGGCGGTAACGCATTGCTTGGTAAAAAATGCCTGGCATTACGTATTGCCTCTTCTATGGGCCGTCAACAAGGCTGGTTAGCTGAACACATGCTGATCCTTGGCGTAACCAATCCACAAGGTGAAAAACACTACATCGCTGCTGCATTCCCATCAGCTTGTGGTAAAACCAACTTTGCAATGTTGATTCCACCAGCAGGTTACGAAGGCTGGAAAATTGAAACTGTAGGTGACGATATTGCCTGGATCAAACCAGGTGAAGACGGTCGCTTATATGCAATCAACCCAGAAGCTGGTTTCTTCGGTGTAGCACCTGGTACCAATACCAAAACCAACCCGAACTGTATGGCGACTTTAAGCCACGACGTGATTTACACTAACGTTGCCGTGACTGACAACGGTGAAGTATGGTGGGAAGGTCTGACTAAAGAAGTACCTGCTAACCTGACTAACTGGAAAGGTCAACCACACGTTGCTGGTGAAAAAGCTGCACATCCAAATGCACGTTTTACCGTTGCTGCAGGTCAATGCCCTTCAATTGATGCTGACTGGGAAAATCCAGCAGGTGTTCCAATTTCTGCATTCATCTTCGGTGGTCGCCGTGCAGACACAGTTCCGCTAGTTTCAGAAGCAATCGACTGGGTTGACGGCGTGTATAAAGCTGCAACCATGGGTTCTGAAACCACTGCAGCTGCTGTTGGTCAACAAGGTGTTGTTCGTCGTGACCCATTTGCAATGCTTCCATTCACCGGTTACAACATGGCTGACTATTTCTCTCACTGGTTAGAAATGGGTGAGAAAGTTGGTGCGAAAGCTGCAGCTGCTGGCAACAAGCTTCCTGGCATCTACAATGTAAACTGGTTCCGTCGTGATGCTGAAGGCAACTTCGTATGGCCTGGTTTCGGTCAAAACATGCGTGTTCTTGAGTGGATCATTGACCGTTGTGAAGGTCGTGCAGATGCTGTTGAAACACCAATCGGTCGCGTTCCAACTTACGAACAGCTGAACTGGACTGGTTCTGACTTCACTAAAGAACAGTTCGAGATGGTGACTTCTCAAGATAAAGATTTGTGGATCAAAGAATTTGAAAGCCACTCTGAATTGTTCAACAAACTGGGTGACCGTCTACCAGAAGCGTTGAAAAAGCGTCAAGCTGAACTTTTAGCTGCAGTTCAATCTGCTTAATCGCTAAATAAAAAAAGGCCGCACAAGCGGCCTTTTTTTTAACTATTTGTTTAATAATAAGATTGTATAATTTAACAACAGCCATAAAAGGGGAAACTTCATGTTAAAAACACTCACACTGACTGCCTGTCTGCTTAGCATGTCTACTTTGGCAATAGCCAAACCCGAGACACCTGAACAGCCTGCTCTTCACATTTGTGCAATCAAAGGTACGCCAGACTCTAGCCAGTTTCAGATCAAAAAGCGCATTAAAGTGGCTAAAGGGACTTATGGCAGCGTAGAAGAACTGTATTCACGTTTTGCAGAACGTGCTCATCAAGTCGGTGGCAACGTGGTCATTAACTACAATGCCAGCCAGAGATTCGGTTTCTGGCCTTGGCGTTTTGTACGCCCCGTGGTTTGGGGTACAGCCGTGAAATGGAATACGCCGGTAAATTGTAAAGAACTCGGCGGCGTTGAAATTTAAGTACAGCCCACCGCTGAAACTTGAATGAAGATAAGAACTAAAACTTGCTGCACCCAAAAGATCGCTCAGGCGGTCTTTTTTCTTGTTGAATCGCTTAAGCTGCAGTATCGCTTGATCTTGTCAGCAGCAATTTTAAAAGATATTGATCCAGTTGCTGTATTTCATCGCTACTAAATTGAAAACCGAGTTTGCTTCTGCGCCATAAAATATCCTCACTGGTTCTCGCCCACTCCTGATCCACCAGATAGTCTACTTCTCTAGCAAACAAACCATGACCAAAATCCTCACCCAGTTCATTGATGCCTGAAATATCCTTTAAAAATCCCCATACCCTTGAACCATAAGCATGTGCCCAGCGCGAAGCCAATGGTAAAGAAACATCCTCAATAGCCTGCATCAGCTGCTGCATTAACAACTCAATCGAAACCAGATTTTCCGCACCCGGCAAAAAAGCCGTTTCAGTCCAGGGCTTATGCATGTCAGGGAAACTCGGCGCCAAATGCGCCATTGCTGACTCTGCCAGTTTTCGATAAGTGGTGAGCTTGCCACCAAATACCGATAGTAAAGGTGCATCATTTTCCTGCGCATGCGATATTGCCAAAGTGTAATCTCGGGTAACAGCCGATGGATTATCCGACTCGTCATCACACAAAGAGCGCACACCTGAATAGGTATATAAAATATCCTCAACCGTCAGCTGATGCTTAAAATGATCATTATAAACATCCAGTAAATAATCCACTTCCTGTGCGGTGATTTCGACCTGATCAAGATTGCCCTGATACTCATGATCAGTAGTCCCAATCAAGGTATATTGCTCCAGATAAGGAATCGCGAAAATAATACGCTGATCATCATTTTGCAGAATGAAAGCTTTATCGCCCTCATAAATTCTAGGCACGATAATATGACTGCCCTGAACAAGACGTAGACCATGCGGTGATTGCTGTTTTAAATTGTGCTCAATAAACTGGAACACCCAAGGTCCTGTAGCGTTAACCAGCGCTTTTGCCTGCACCTGATAACTACCCTGCGCATGTTCCAGATGGATATTCCACACGCCATTTTCACGGTAAGCAGCGGTACAACGGGTTTGTGTGGCAATTTTGGCGCCCAGCTCATGCGCCTGCATGGCATTTAAAACCACTAACCGCGCATCATCCACAGTACAATCCGAATACTCAAAACCTTGCGTCATTTCATCTTTTAAAGGACTGCTGGCCGGATCAAAATGAATATGCCGGGAAGCAGCTAATTTTTTCCGTTTTCCCAAATGATCATAAATAAATAAACCGGTCCGTATCAGCCAAGCGGGACGTAAATGCGGCTGATGTGGCATGATAAAACGTAAGGGACGAATGATATGCGGTGCTTTGGCTAGCAGGATTTCCCGCTCCAGCAAAGCTTCATGTACCAAACGGAATTCTTTATATTCAAGATAACGCAAACCGCCATGAATCAACTTACTGCTGGCAGAGGAAGTATGGCTGGCGAGGTCATCCTTTTCACATAAAAAAACCGACAAACCCCGTCCTGCAGCATCAACGGCAATACCCACGCCATTAATACCACCACCAATCACCGCTACATCATAGACCGGATGACTCACTTGCATGTCCACCTCCTCTAATCCTGTTCAGACAGTAAACTTAAATTTCTTGTTATCTCAAGAAACCTAACACTATTTAAAGTGAAAGGACACCGAATAATTGTCATTCACTTCAATGCAGACAAAATGAATCAAGTGTTTATTTTTTTTATTCTGATGGCATCAGCTTTCCAGATGGTCACATTTGGAAAGCTTTTTTATGGAATATACACTGCCTCAAGATCGTTAAAAAATCGGGCTTATGGCATACTGAGTAGAATAATAACACCGGGATTTTTTGAAGATGAACAAGAGCTATAAATTGTTGGGTTTAAGTTTGCTTGCGCTTGCACTGACTGCCTGTCAAAGTACTCCGCGCCAATACAATGGTAATGTCGGCTATCAGATTGAAAGCCAGTCTGCCAATAGCGCAACATTGACTTATACTTTGGCTATTCGTCAAAACCAGAAAATAGATGAACAGAAATTACAGCGTGCCTGCCAAAAAGTATTAGGCTTAAATAAACAATATAAATTAACGATCCTGAGCATTAGTGAAATTGCCAATCCGGAAATACAAACTCCACACTATGGTCGTCAACTGGGCCAGAGCCGTACCAGCATAAGTCTAAGCAACACCCCAGACTTATATAATAGTGAAAATATGGCTACTCGTCAGTCGTTAGAAGCGCGTCCAAGCACCTTAAGTGTGGTTCGCTATACCTGCTCTTAAAACTTAATAATTTAGACAGAAATAAGACGCTATTTATAGCGTCTTATAAAAACTGACATTACGAAATTCCTTTGCTTCATCCAGATCTGGCCAAGTCGTGGCACTACGTTCATCCAGTTTTTCGTAGTTTGGATGACTAAAATTTTTCACCCGACTGTCTGCCACCCATACTTCCGGGGCAAACTTTAGAAACTCATCTAAAAAGAAGCGATTGCATTGGTCATACAGTACATCTGCGGCCAGTAGTACATCAACCTGTTCTGCTTTATATAAATCATCCAGATATTCCAGCTCGACATTATTCAACTCGGCATTGGCACGACACGCATCCAGACTGACCTGATCAATATCACAACAGATCACCCGCTTCGCTCCTGCCATTTTCGCTGCAATTGCAACCACACCCGACCCCGCACCAAAGTCGAGTACCACCTTGTCTTTCACATGATGTGGTTCAGCTAAGAGCCACTGTGCCATAGCAAGTCCTGAAGCCCAGCAGAATATCCAGTATGGCGTATCATTCCAGATCCGACGAATCACTTCGTCATCGAGTTTGTCTGTCGGAAAGACCGGTGGAATCAGCCACAGTGAAATGGGGATTTCAGGCAATTGCTGGGCAAGTAGCTCACAGTTTGGAATCACTTCATGCAAAGCTTGAATTAAATGTTCGGGGGCTTTTGGAAATTGGAAAGTACAGCTCATGCTTAAGCCTTGGCGATGATCTTATTGAAACTTATAAAGGGATTTGATACGCGACCAAGTCATCCGCAGCTGTTCGAGGCAAACCTAAATTTATTTAAAATTGTTTCTGCGACATTTCAGATTAAATGACACAAAATGCCGAGTTCTGTGGGTGACAAATGGTTTTGGTTACTTTTGCCGAAACAAAAGTAACATACGAGCTTCTTACATCGATCGTCACAACGGTAAGACTCCGTCGTGACTTCACCATCTTTTAATTAAAAGATTAACCTAAAGCCTTTTCAGCAGCTTCAACAGTTTGACGAATCAAAGTGGTAATGGTCATAGGACCTACACCACCTGGAACTGGTGTATAAGCAGAAGCCACTTCTTCAATACCAACCAACTGGATGTCACCTACACCACCGCCATCACGTGGGTGGAAGCCGGCATCAACCACAACTGCGCCTGGTTTAATCCAGTCTTTTTGAATCAGTTCAGCTTTACCTACTGCACCGACAATAATGTCAGCCTGTTTAACGAAGTCAGCCAGGTTTTGTGTACGTGAATGGCAAATCGTTACTGTTGCATTAGCTTCAAGCAACATTGCAGCCATCGGTTTACCCAAAATTGCAGAACGACCAACAACGACTGCATGTTTACCTGCAATCTCAATATCATTGGCTTGCAGGATAGTCATGATACCTGCAGGCGTTGCAGAACCATAAGCTGCCTCACCCATTGCCATACGACCATAACCCAGGCAAGTTACACCATCAACGTCTTTCGCCAGTGAAATGGCATCGAAACAAGCACGCTCATCAATTTGTGCAGGCACTGGGTGCTGTAAAAGAATACCGTGAACATCAGGATTGGCATTGAGTTTTTCAATTTCAGCCAGTAATTCTTCAGTCGTGGTTTCTTTCGGAAGTTCAACTTTCAATGAATCCATACCGACACGGCGGCAAGCATTTCCTTTCATACGCACATAAGTTGCAGATGCGCCATCGTCACCCACCAAAATAGTCGCAAGGATTGGAGTACGACCTGATTTTGCTTTTAACGCTTCTACGCGAGTTAACAAATCAGCCTCAATTTTCTTTGCCAATGCACGACCATCTAATACTAATGCCACGGCACTTCTCCCAAATGTTGATATGAATCAATTTCGCACATTCTACATGAATATTTTAAATATTTTCCGTTATATGCTGCTTTTCTGCACATCTGCATAAATCTACTATTGTTTTTTTTTCAGGGCTTGATAATATACGCAGCAACAAGACATGGCGGGGTGGCAGAGTGGTCATGCAGCGGACTGCAACTCCGTGTACGCCGGTTCGATTCCGACCTCCGCCTCCAATCTTGTTAAGCCCGAGTGGTGAAATCGGTAGACACAGGGGATTTAAAATCCCCCGCCCACAAAGCGTGCCAGTTCGAGTCTGGCCTCGGGCACCATTCTTAGCCTACTAAGATGGTGTAAATAAAGAACCCAGCATTAAGCTGGTTTTTTTATGCCTAAAATTTAGCAACTCAGATTTTTATTCTGAATTACATTCCACTATTATGCTCTTTGGCTATCATCCCGCAGAGCGCAAATAGTTCTCCAAGTCCTGCTCCAGTTTTTGCTGCAAATGAACTGGCTGAATAATCCTGACATGTGGTAGCCAATACCGCACTAAAGGCAACAACTGCATTTCGTGGCGAACCCGACAGCTGATTAATAATTCTCCCGATGTGGATTCCTGCTCAATCTGCTGCTCTGGAAACAAACGCCGCTCTTTAAAAAATACCGCAACCTCAGCCTTTACCTGGATAAAAACCTGCTGTTTTTGCTGTCCAAACCAGATGCTTTCCTCATCAGCCAGTATTTTTAATATCTCGGCATCATGTTGGAAATTTTCTGCCTCAAATAGCAGTTTCACCTGCTGAATCTGACTTAAGCGATAAGTCTGCAGTTTTTTCTGAAAGACACCCGCCAAATACCAGATGCCATGATGATGGATTAAACGATAAGGCTGGATGATTCTGCATTGATCACGATATTGCAGCTCAATCCATTGACGTTTATAAATCGCAGCGCTAAGCAGCTTAAAATGTTCAGCAAACCGTTTGCTATCTTCAAAATAATAGCCTTTTGCCGAGAAGACCTGATTCGCCCGCTCGTCCAGCAATTCGCGTAAAAAAGAAATATCCAGCGTCGGGTAAAGCTCACTAATTCCCGACAGTTGCGCAAAATTCTGGATATCCTGCAGTTTAAAACGGCCTAAATAGGAAGGTTCCAGATAATAGCGTTTAGTGTTTCCATCCTGAATCAAAGGCAAGTATGAATTAAGCCGATCAAAGTCCCGTTCAATGGTTCGGGTACTGACCTGAAACTCACCCGCCAGTTCTTGTACACTTAACTGATGCCCTATATTCAGTTTGGTTAAAATATTGGCCAAACGCTCTGCGAGGCGCTCATGCGTTGATGCATTGCCCTTCATAAACACCCTCTTTGTGCAATAAAAGCACAATACCTAAAATGCTAAAATTTTTTAAATTATCTAAAAATTATACTACCAATCAAAAACTTAATTTTAAATATTTATTTCAACTTAAGCCTAATAGGATAAACTTGAATCAGGATTTGAAACGGCTGGTGACACCTTTTGTCGGCGGTTTGGGATTAAGCCGTTCAACATAACGCTCAAGATGCAGCATCGCTTTATAAAACTGATGCAGATTAGAAGGTAATACCTGATTGCAAATAATGGCTTTATGCAATCGCTTCAAGGCGCGTAAGCCATGTTCAGATGTATAAGGAGCTGAGACTATTTTCATAATATACTTCCTTTTATTACATGACGTTTCAATTAATTCCAAACAATTTAGTCGGATTATTCTAAATCTTAATCTACTCCCTGGTTTTGACAGGTTGTGTCGAACAATCGATATTTTTTACCATTTTTTAAAATTTTATAACCTTATTTTTATCTATTAATTTAAGTTACTTATCATTTTTATTGTAAGCAAAATAAAAGCCAACATATGTTGGCTTTTAGTATTTCAATCACAGGAATGATTAGAGGATTTCTACCACAACTTTACCAACATGTTCACCGGTATCCATCACCGCATGAGCATCCTGAATCTGGTCAAACTTAAAAGTTTTATAGATCATCGGCAAACATTCTCCTTTTGCCCACAGCGGTGCAACATGCTCTTGCAGACCTTGAGCAATTTCAGCTTTTTCCGCAGTGTTACGTGCACGCATGGTTGAACCGGTAATAGTCAGGCGTTTCATCATGATTTGACCGAGTTTGACCTCTTTGGCTTTTGCACCACCCAAGAATGCGATATAAACCAGACGACCATCACGGCGCAGCAAATTCAAATTACGTTCTAAATATGGCGCACCCACCATATCCAGAATCACATCAACACCACCATTGTCAGTAGCCTCATTAATGACTTGCTCGAAATCCTGAGTCTTATAGTTGATTGCCGTGGTTAAATCCGAAATTGCTGCCACTTTTTCATCTGAACCTACGGTTGCAAACGTTTTGATGCCGAGTGATTTACACAGCATTAAAGCAGTCGTTCCAATCCCGCTTGTTCCACCATGTACCAGTACCGTTTCCCCTGCCTTGGCTTTACCCATCTGGAACACATTCACCCATACGGTAAAGAAGGTTTCAGGAATCGCGGCTGCCTGAGTAAAGCTCACACCTTCAGGAATATTCAAGGTCTGGCTTTCAGGCACCACACAATATTCTGCATAACCACCCCCATTGGTCAGGCCACACACCTGATCGCCAACTTTAAACTTAGAAACCTCAGTTCCTACAGCCACCACTTCACCAGCCACTTCCAAACCCGGTACAGGCGTTACTCCTTTAGGCATTGGATATAGACCTTGACGCTGCAAGATGTCAGGACGGTTAATGCCAAATGCATGCACTTTCACCAAGACTTCATCTGCTTTAGCTTCAGGTACTGCAACAGTTTCGTAAGCGAGTTTATCCACGCCGCCCGGTTCTGTGATGATGACTTGTTGCATAGTCGTTTGTGACATAATTTATTCCTGATCTATTCATTACTTTTTAAAATTTACTATTCTATTTGAACATAGAAATAGCCGGGAATGAATAACTGTGGACTTATGTATAATCTGCCTACTATTCAGCAAAATGATATGAGCGCATGGCAACTATTCAAAAAGCTGAAATGCAGGATATGGAATCTATCTTAGACATCTGGCTCAATGCTTCCCTACAGGCACATGATTTTATTCCTGCTTCTTACTGGGAACAGCAGTTGCTTCCGATGCGTGATCTTTACCTGCCTTTAGCCGAAAATTATGTGATCAAGGAAAATCAAACTGTCGCAGGTTTTGCATCCTTATTAAGATCAGAATCAGCGCTGGCTGCACTTTTTATTGCGCCTCATCAGCAAGGTTTGGGATACGGTACGGCCTTGATTGATTTTTTTAAACAGCAATGTGATGAATTGCATTTAAATGTCTATACTGGAAAATACCGCAGCGGTCAATTTTTATCAGCAGCAGGGCTTTAAAGTCATCAGCCAAGCTATGGATAAAAACACGGGTCATGCAGAATTAAGCATGACTTGGTCTAAGCATTAATTGGGAAAATATCAGGAAGTTTATGTCAGCCGTCATTGAATACAATGAAGATAATTATAGTGACTTTGAATGGTTTGAAGGATTTGCCGTGATTCGTTTTTATGCCAACTGGTGTGCCCCGTGTGTACAAAATTTTCCTGTATTTGAACAGTTGGCAGCACATTATGCTGTACTAAAGCCCGAGATCAAATTCGGTAAGATCAATGTCGATCAATCCCCGATTCTGACCTTGCGCTATAACGTTTACGGTTTGCCTTCTACACTGATTTTTAAAAACGGACAAATCATTCAACGGATTGCAGGGGTAAAAAGTTTGAATGAAATGAAATGCATTGTTGATTCAATGAACTAATCTAAAATTATTATGGTTACATGATAAAAATACCCTATTGAATATTGCATAGTCTTTTCAAGTGCATTGCTTTATTTCTATTTTTATTCAATATATTGTTAGCCCCACACCCACAATAAAAAATACTCAATTATTATGGATTTAAAAGTCATTTTCCTATTTTGCCTGTTCCCTGGTTTAGGCGTTATTTTCCTGACCTGGTTGTTGCGTTTTCCGTGGGTCTGGCTATTTAAAACTGTGATTGTTTTTGAAATTGTGGTTGCAATTTTGGTATTTATCATTGAGCTTGATGCAAGAAAGACCCCGGGGAATAGCGGCTGGATCATGATTTTTGCAGCCGTCTTTCAGATCTATTTTGCCGTACTGCTAATTTTGACCCGTTTAGTGATCTGGCTGAGAAAAAAATGGGACTAAATCTTATATATTCATCCCGTCTCTTATATGTATGGTTTTGACAGTTTTTAAATCAAACCGAATCATTTTTTACTTGGGCATTTCTACAAATTGCATTAGAAATTTACGCACCAATGGCAGCATCACCAGAATCAGTGGAAATGCCATCAGCCATGACAAGCTCCATGCATGTAGCCACAGAGAAAAGAAGCCATCAACCAAGCCTTTATTCAGCAACATGTTAAAGCAGGAAATTGCTCCGCTCATAATGCCTGAAAGGATAAGTGGCATCAGCCAAGTCAGATGTTTTGGGTGGAATTTTGGGAAATTATTTTTCATCATTTAACCTAATCTTTTTAAATCGTGAATCGAATTACATACGTGCAATTTCTACTGCTGCCTGATCAATCTTTCCGGAGATTTCACGGATTTGCTCTGGGTTCAGTTCGGTATGTTGAATCTTAAGGCGCAATGAAGTTTTCAGGTTTTCCATCGCACGTTTGATATCGACATAGTGTTCGTTGTTCTGGATTTGCTTACGCGTATTAAAGCGGTCGAGAACTTTATTGATTTCGTCTTGATGCGCAGCTAAATGTTTTAGGCCTTTGGCTGTAATGTGATATTGCTTGCGCTCATCCTCACTCAGCTTCACTTCTGTGTAGTGATGTTCTTCAAGATAGTGAATCGTCGGACAGATGGTGCCTGTGCTCGGCTTGTAGTTCCCGCCTACCAAACCAGCCACCTCTTTGATAATGTCGTAACTAAACTTTGGGGATTGGGCAATGAAATGCAGCACCAAGAGCTTCATCTGTCCGGCTTCAAACAGGCGTTTACGCGTCGTTGGTTTGCTTTCAGCGTCAGCAATGAGATCTTGGATTGACATCTTAAGATTAATCTTAAATTAATATAAGATATATCTTAGTTTATTTTAAGCTAAATGCAAATGTTATTCTACAATCTGTTTGACTTTAATAATATTTGTCTTTTCTTTATCTAACTCAGATTTAGGTAACTCACCAGCATCAACGAGTGAATGGGTATTAGGCTCTATCGTAAAACCTTTAACTATCATCAAGTTCTCACCACCAAATTTCATAGTGCTTACAAATAAACTAATCCAGAGCACAGTGAAACAGATTCCAACAATAATAGGAATACGACTTACAGAATACTTTCTCAACACTAAAAAGTTACTAATAAGATCAAAGACGTTCACTGAATCTTTAAACATAGGATCAAAACTTTTCTCGTTTTCTTCTATTTTTTTCTTTAAATCCTCTTTAAACTCCTCCAGATCTTTGAACCTAGGATCATCTTTTTCTAAAAACTCGAATAGGTGATAAAATATATACTTACCATCCTTTATCTTCCCTATTTCTTCTTTTAACTTCTCTATTTTTTCGTCATACATACCTAGTATCGTTAAATATTCAATTTCATTACTAATTCTTCTAATTAAATTTTCTTTATAAATTTCCATATATTTATCAAATTTTTCCCTTAATACTTTTTCAGATTTCGAAGTCTTTAATTCCCAATATTCTTGCCAATACTTTGCACCTGCAGCAATATTAGTCTGATATATAGAAAAGAAAACGCAAAATAAGCAAATGAAAAACTCAGCTAATGGCTTACTAGCTGATGCCATCAGAACTCCTGAAAGCATTACGCCTTGGAAAATAATAAAATAATTATTTCTATTTTGAAGTTGCTGTATTTCAAAGTCTCTAGTTGCAATACTTCGCTCATATACAGCTTTAAGCTCTTTTATTTCTAATTTTAAAATATGATTGGAAGTAAAATCTTCATCTAAGTTTTGATCAGGTTTTTTCATAACAACTCATGAAAATATAATTAAAAAGAAACCCGCCTTTCAGCGGGTTTTTTAAATTAGATCAATCTATTACAGACGAACCAATTCCACAATCTTCTCAGCCAGTTCTTCAACCGACTCTTGTGCGAAGCTTACATCTGTACCTTCTGCAACAGTAGTAATGACTGCAATACCTGTTTCACGAAGCAGTGCAACTTGCGCGGCATCAAGATCAGCTTTTGCAATCGCCACGATACCTTGTTGCAATAACAAGTTTTCAAGCGCTTGCGCATTTTCCAGTGCTTTGGCCGATACCGTAATTGACGCAGGTTTTTGACCCAAACGTGCCGCACGGTCTTCCGCTGTTACAGGGTTGCTATGTGCAGTCCATTCAACAGACTCTTCCACCATACCCGCACCAATCGTGACATTATTCAAACGATCAATGAAGATAAACGAACCGGTGTAACGGCTGTCCTGATAACGGTCAAAGACCACTGGCGCATCAAATTCAACAGTCACATTGGCAATCGCATTCAGATCAAGGTGATCCACTTGCATTTGTTCAAGTGTATTTACATTGGTACGGAAGTTAATGCCAGTCACTTTGGCAGGAACCGTTTGTGTACCGATTTTGATGTTATACAACTTGCCAATGACCAGCGGTTGATCCGCCATCCATACCACAGTCGCTTTAACCGAACGTGAAATGGCAGGAATGCCCTGATCTGCACGAACCAGCATATTACCGCGTGATACGTCAATTTCATCATTCAGCGTTAATGTCACCGCTTGACCAGCAAAAGCATGTTCAAGGTTGCCATCATAAGTCACGATTTCTTTCACTGTTGAAGTCTTACCCGATGGTAAAGCCACAACTGTATCGCCGACATTGATTTCACCCAGCGCAATCGTCCCGGCAAAACCACGGAAGTCGAGGTTCGGACGGTTAACATATTGAACAGGGAAACGGAAATCACGTTTCGCGGTATCACGGTTAATTTCTACAGACTCAAGCGTACCCATCAAGGTTTCACCAGTGTACCACGGCGTATTGGCAGACTTGTTCACCACGTTATCGCCATTCAATGCAGAAATAGGCGTAAAGATGATGTTACTTGGCTTGCGGTCGCCTAACTGGTTTACGAAGTTGGCATAGTCGGCCTGAATTTCATTGAAGCGCGCTTCAGAGAATTCCACCAGGTCCATTTTGTTGATCGCAACAATAATGTTCTTAATACCGAGCAAGCTTGCAATATAGGTATGACGGCGGGTCTGGGTTTGTACACCGTAACGCGCATCAATCAGGATGATTGCAAGGTCACAGGTAGATGCACCTGTCGCCATGTTACGGGTGTATTGCTCATGCCCTGGAGTATCGGCAATGATGAACTTGCGCTTTTCGGTAGAGAAATAACGGTAAGCCACATCAATGGTAATCCCCTGCTCACGTTCAGCTTGCAGACCATCTACAAGTAACGCCAAGTCAGGTGCATCACCCGTTGTACCCACTTTTTTCGAGTCACGGGTTACGGCTTGCAATTGATCTTCATAAATCAATTTTGAATCGTAAAGCAAACGACCGATTAAAGTCGATTTACCGTCATCCACGTTACCGCAAGTCAGGAAACGTAGCAGGTCTTTATTTTCGTGCTGTTTTAAATACGCCAGGATATCCTGGCTAATCAATTCTGATTGATGAGACATTGCTCAAAGCTCCACAAATTCGTTGAAATCAGTTTTTAATCCCCCTGTTTCCCCCTTTTACAAAGGGGGACTTTCATCAGGAAATTAGAAGTAACCTTCCTGCTTTTTCTTCTCCATCGAACCTGCTTCATCATGGTCAATCATACGACCCTGACGTTCAGAACTGGTGGCTAAAAGCATTTCCTGGATAATTTCCGGCAAGGTGTTGGCAGTTGATTCAACTGCACCCGTTAATGGGTAACAACCTAAAGTACGGAAACGTACCGATTTCATTTGTGGAACTTCGCCTTCATGTAAAGGCATACGTTCATCATCAACCATAATCAGTGTGCCACTACGTTCAACTACAGGACGTTCTGCAGCCAAATAAAGTGGTACTAATGGAATGCTTTCCAAATAGATATATTGCCAGATATCAAGCTCAGTCCAGTTTGATAACGGGAATACACGAATACTTTCGCCTTTGTTCACTTTACCGTTGTAAAGGTTCCAAAGCTCAGGACGCTGGTTTTTAGGGTCCCAACGGTGCTTTGTATCACGGAACGAATAAACACGTTCTTTGGCACGTGATTTTTCTTCATCACGGCGCGCGCCACCAAAAGCAGCATCAAAACCGTATTTATCCAAAGCCTGTTTTAAGCCCTGGGTTTTCATGATGTCGGTATATTTAGAGCTGCCGTGATCAAACGGGTTGATTCCAGCGTCTTTACCTTCTTTGTTTTGATGCACGATCAAATCGAAACCATGGGTTTTCGCCATGTTGTCGCGGAATTTGATCATATCTTTGAACTTCCAGCCCGTGTCTACATGCAGTAGCGGGAATGGAAGTTTTGCAGGATAGAATGCTTTTAAAGCAAGATGCAGCATTACTGCAGAATCTTTACCAATAGAATACAACATGACCGGATTTTCAAATTCGGCAGCCACTTCACGAATAATGTGAATACTCTCAGCTTCAAGCTGTTTAAGATGAGTAAGTCTTTCCTCAGTTATGGACATTGACAACACCAGCTCAGATCAACGTGTACTTATTACACTTTTAAAAATATATATATTCATTATAGAGATTTAGTTATCACATCTATTGCTTGTTTTATTATATTAATATGCATATTTCTCATATAAAGCTTAACTAATAAAGAGTATAAGTTTTTATTAATGATTTACTTAAATGATGATCTATTATTGTATTCAGAGATAATCCTTACCGCAAGCCAACATTAAAATGTACAAAATCTAATCTGATTGTTAATTCCTCTAAAACATCTATGTAATTCATGCTGAAAATTGCATAGAGTAACTAAACTTTCTCCCATCTCCTGTATTCTTTTGAATTATACCTATGCCAGACCATACTATTGAATCCGTGAAATCCAGCCTGGAACAGGCACAGCTTGCAGGCCACATCTATCAGCACAATCCACATTTACTGGTGCTGCAAGAACCTTGGGGAGAAGATGGCTCCATCCTGAATAATTTTGTGCAACATGAGCTCACCGCTGACCAGATTGGGCTGCAATTTGGACTAAGACTTTCGGATAATCATTTTGATTTTTTAATTGGTGTCACCCATAGCAATCAGGATCGCAGCTATGAAATTGGTGCAGGCAATCTTAAGGCCGATCAAAAAGCCTTTAACTTGTTGTATGCCTTTTATAACTATCCCAAGGCATTTTATCTGGTGAGCCTGCCCATGACAGCCAGTAGTGCTCAGCTTGAACAGGCCATTGAAACACAACTGTTCAATCAGGCCAACTTGGATTTCTTGAAGACAGCCATCAAAACCAATCCGATGGGACAACAGGTCAACTGGATGAAAGCCTTTATTCTGCAACAGGCATTGAACATGAAAGTGCGTATTCAAACCTGTTTACTTTAATCGTGCTTATTTAAGATAGCTGCCATGCAGCTTGGTCCATTTAAGATAAAATATTAAAGCTAGTCTATTAACCGATTCATCAAGTCTTAATATCACAAATGATTGAATCTAGATAAATTTTTACCAGCTAAAAAATGCAGTCTCATCGGCTGCATTTTTCATTTAAATTGAATCAATTTTAAACAATTAGCCTGCACAAACTCACTTGAGTCATGCTGGTAGAGCGCTACATTATCTGTTTATATGACCTATATAGAGCATAATAATGACGACCTCTATTTATCCTTGCCTGTGGTTTGGAAAAAATGCCAAAGCAGCCTGTGAATGGTATTACTCTAGTCTTCCGTATAGTCACATGATTGCCACAAACGAATATACGGCAAAAGCAAAAATCATTGAATGCGAAAATCAGACCGAGATTGATTATGACTGGAATAGCATCACGCTAAAAGGAATCGAGAGCCAATCTAGCTGGTGTAAAGACCAGTTTAGGGTGAGCTGGAAAATTCACCCTGAAAATTTAGGCGAGATTGTTAAGCAGAATTCTCATGCACAAGCAACGTTATTTAAAATGAAAAAGCTGCTGATTGATGATTTGATTCATGCCTGATCACCCTTTAACAGGATGAGCTAATAATAAAACAACCCATTGATATTTTTTAAAACTCTATAACCAAGAAATGTGAGTATAATAATGAATAATTTAAAAAATTTATACCAGAGCAGGCTTAGCCATTGTCTTTGTTGGAGCTTAACCTGTCTGCCATTGGCTACACAGGCTGCAGATTTCGTACAGATCAAGCCACATCCTATTGATGCAATTGTGCAGCAAAATATGACACAAAAATCAGTTGTGCCGCCATTAAAAAAAACCAGCAAAATCGATCAGATGCGTATCATGCATATCGATATTGACTATGTATATGATAAAAATAAAGAACAGCAGCAAGAAAATCTTCAGGCTTTATTACAACGTATTAACAAGATTCAACCCAATACCATTTTCTTGCAAGCCTTTGCCGATCCCGATGCAAATGGTTCAGCCAATCAGGTGTACTTTAAAAACCGCCACATCCCGACCAGAGACAATCTTTTTCCTCTTCTTGTCAGCCAGATTCGTAGCAAGACCCAGGTCAAGCATATTTATGCCTGGTTGCCCTTAATGGCGTGGGAGTTTCCAAAAAATTACAAACTGACTTATGTCTCACATAACAACGGCGGAAAACAGGGCTATATTCGGGTATCCCCATTTGATCCGAAAAACCTGCAATATGTTTCCGAGATTTATTTAGATTTTATCAAATCAAATGCAGTAGATGGTGTGCTCTACCATGATGATGTCACGCTGAATGATTATGAAGACAGCTCTGCTCCGGCACAAAATATGTATCGGGCTTGGGGATTTGGTGCAGATCAATTATTAAAACAGCCTCGGCAATCCAAACAATTAGAGTTTGCAAAATTTAAAACAGCCTATCTGGATCAATTTGCTGCAGGTATTACCAAAATCATTAAACAGCAACAACCTCATCTACTGACTGCACGCAATATGTATGCACCTGTGGTCTTAGAGCCTCATAGTGAAAACTGGTTTAGCCAATCCATGCCCAGTACTTATCAATATTATGACTACAATGCCATTATGGCGATGCCCTATATGGAAGAAGCGGATGACCATCAACAATTCTATTTGGATCTCGTAAAACGGTCAAAAAAATATGACCCAGATTTGAGTCATACGATTTTTGAACTTCAGGCGTTGAATTGGCGAAATAATCAAAAACTTTCCACCGAAGAAATTGTGGATACCATCAAGTTTTTAGAAAAACACGGGGTAAAACATATTGGTTATTACCCCGATGATTTTGTAGAGGAACATCCTCAACCATCTAAGCTGAAATCCGCTTTTTTAACTGGTGATTAGTCTCAAAGAATTCCAGTAACCCTTTATTATTATAATAAAGGGTTAAATTTCTGGCCTGTTGCATATTGATAATATCTGCCGTATTCACCTTAAAACTGCTGGCAAGTTGGGGTACCGCGACCGCTAATGGAGCTTTTCTACGATCCTTACCTGAAAAGCGGGCCCAGTTATAAGTTGCCCAAAGCAACAGCACGCCAATAAAGCTTAAAATCATCACAACAATATTGATTAAACTTAATGGGCTATTGGGTTGGGCTTGTATAACCAGTTGCTGATAAATGGTTTGACTTTCAAACCACCATAAAAATAGGGTCAACACTGGCATAAATAACCACATAAACATAAACCAACCCACGATTTGCAAACTGTAACCCAAGCTTTTATTACGTACATATTCAGGTTGATCAATGTACGCTGGTAGTTCTAATTTTGATTCATCTTCAATTAAATAATATTTATAGACTTTAGTCATTTTCTGGCTCTCCTCTAAATCCACGATCTGGGCTTACCCAACGTGCACGTTTTTGAGTCTTGAAAATCGTTTTAGGTAATGCAACCACAGTCGTCAGCATAGTCAGAATCCAGAAGAACAGTGGATACCAAATGACCCAAAAATAGTTTCTGAAGATTCGGGCTTTATCATAGGGTTTATCAATATATAAGCTAACAAAGAATTGAATCAGGCAAGTTAAACCCAGAATAATCCCGTACCATTGTGGAAAGAGAGATTGAATTGCCCACTCTCCGGGTAAAGAAAAAAATAGGCCATATAGATATAAGATAATAATACCGAACATCACATATGCCCAAACCACACTGATAATAGACTCTAGTGCAATAGGCCACATACGGCGTCGATTCCACCTAAATAAGTTTGGTAAATAAGCAAATAAAACCTCCACTCCTCCTTGTGCCCAACGCAAACGCTGTTTCCACAAGCCGTTGAAGGTTTCAGGCATATAGATATAGCACAATGCTCTTGGGACATATTGCAAGTCCCAATGATCGAACTGTAAGCGCCATGATACATCGATATCCTCCGTGATCATGTCATCGCGCCAATATCCAATCCGGTCTAGTGCCGTTTTACGAAAACCAACGATTGCGCCTGAAACAGTAAAGATGCGTCCATAGGTACGTTGTGCACGTTTAATTAATCCAATAATAGAAGAGAATTCACCCACCTGAATTTTGCCCAGAATACTGGAGCGGTTCAAAATACGAGGATTCCCAGTGACTGCCCCAACCCGTGGATATCTTGTTAAATGATGCATCATCCATAACACTGCATGAGGATGGATTAATGCATCACCATCTATACAAACTAGATATTCATTTTGACTCACCATTGCACCGGCACGTAAAGCATAGGCCTTGCCCTGATTTTCAGCCAAATGGACAACCCTGAGTTTTGGATATTTTTGCAAAAGCTCATCTAGAATTTCAGCAGTCTTATCTCGACTACCATCATTGACTGCAATGACTTCAAAATCCGGATACTGTGTTTGCATGGCAAACTTTATGGTATCCCTAACCTGTGCTGCCTCATTAAAACAAGGAATAATAATACTGCATCCATGTTCGCTAGGATGAGGTAACGATGGTTGCTTGCGTTCATGTTTTAAATAGAACCAGATTCCCCCCGCAATCCAAAGCCACGCCATAAATAATGGGTAGAAAAAAGCAAAGCCAAAATATACGTCACTCATTTGAAATAAACTTGAATCAGTCATTATTTCCTCCCCTTCGCAGTATTATTTTCATATGGATTACGATAAGTGAGTGGACTGGTATTAATACTTAGATCTTGGTAAAGATGTCCTTGAACTTGCTGTCCAGCCTTCAATTGATAATTATTAATCCCAATTTTTTGTACGGATAATTTTTTTAATTCCTGATAATATTGTGAATATTCTTTCCAATCACTTCTTTTCCCATTCGGATTTACTGTAAAACTCACGATTAAATACTGTTTTTGTATACTGTTTAATTTTTCCAGTTGTTTTTCTAAAGTTTTAAATATTCCAGAATCTTTCACCGGATCAAATTCAATATAAAGAAAATCATTATTATTTAAACTATATTCCATCAAAGGCATTAATCCATCTACATGCTTATCCTTTAAGGTAATTTTCAAAACAGTTTGATAATTATTACTGATATTGGTGTAATATTTTGCATGTTTTTTAGCTTGATCTTTTATATCAAAAACCTGTTTTATTTTTTCAGCGCATTCCCCATCCCAAGTCTTTTTCTGTATCGCGCAGTCGAGCTCATCTCCAATATCGATCATTACACCTTCAACTGAAGAATTATACTTAACTAATTCCGCAGTAAGATCTGCAAAATTGAGTCCCTGTTTCGTTTGTAAACTGATCGGTAATTCAGCATACACCCGATTACCCACACGGGTGCGTGCTTGCCAAACTGTACGATTTAATAAATCCTTACGCATACCCAGTTGACGATTAGGAAAATAGGCAACATCTATTTTTCCGTCCCCATTTTCATCCGCTACGGTTTTTAATAAAATAGTATTGGTTTGTAATGCACTAATCTGATCTAAGAATTGCCCCAGTTTTTGATCAAAAATTTTGTCATTAGGACTGACCATTTCAGCCAAATCAAAACGGATATAACTTCTCCGCTGTTTGTGGATATCGCTTGCAAAAGTTAAAAAATCCAGCATTTCTGCATGCAGCATTTCGGGGGTTGGATTATTCATTACTAGGGCACGTTGATAGGTTTGCCCCGAATCAGCAAGGGTTGACATACTGCCCAAGCTAAATGACATAGGCAAACCAGCTTTTTCTGCAAGTTCTTCACTTTCCTTGGTCACCGCCCCATAAGGCCAGAATATCGCGCGTGTATCTATTCCCAATTCAGTGTCTAAAATTTTCTTGGATTGTTGTAAATCTTCTACAACCCTGTTTTGATAAGCTTGATCAGATTCATAACGTTGATATTTTGGTAAAAATTGACGTGTAATTGCTGCAGGCTGCATACTTTGTTGTGGATTGGCAAGTATGCCCTTATGCATATTGTCCGAATGTGAAACAAACTCTACCAGACCTGAGCGCTGCATTTCACGCATTTGATCCCAGGACATTAAGCTATTTTGACCATAGGCTTCATAAGCATCTTTGGTATTCCCGTTAATCCAGCTCGTCGGAATAGCAAAAGCAGCGAAATATTTATACTGTTTTAATAATGGAAAAACCCGGGTATAACTACTGAGTGCGCCATCATCAAAGGTCAATAACACTGATTTTTTTGGTAATTTCTTTTTCTTTTGCCGAGCATCCCATACATCTTGCAAACTGATGGTTTGCCAGCCTTCCTGTTTTAGCCAGGCAAAATAGCGTCCTAAATTTTTAGTACTGATTGCATAAAGATCCCGATCTCCTTCACGGGCAACATCATCTCGAACATCATGAAAAGTAATGGTAACAAATAAGTTATCAGGTATTTCAGTGGTATTTTTGGTTATATTTTGCGTAAAACCCGTCGCAGGAACGGCGAAGACCGTTACCATGACAGCAGAAAGTAAGGTTTTCATCACTTGTTTCATTAAAAAATTCCTTTAAAGCCCACTGTTGCATAAGTTTTTTCTTCATCTTCACCATCATAAGGATGAGTTCCCCATCCTATGCCATAGTTCAGACTCCAAGTCCGGGAAACCTGCCAATCATGTCCATAAAAAACGTTATAAATTGGCTTCGCGGAATAATTATCTTGTCCAAAAGTCCCAACGGTAGCTTCAAAATTTTGAGTAAAATTGCGGTCATATCTCCGCCACGTAATCCACTCATGCTGTAAATGCAACTCTGCACTATAACTTTCTTCAGGATTGAAATAGTCCACAATGACATCTTTGTTCTGGCTGTAATAACCCGCTAAAGTCAAACTGGTAATATGATGCGGAGCCTGGAAAATCTGCTGTTTAAGGTATGCCGAAACCTCTTGGCGTGTATTATTATCATCAATATCAGTTAACAGATAGACCAGACCCGCCTTACGAGATTCATGCTGTTGCCAATTCAAATCAAAAGTATAAGATTTACCTTCATTGCCCTTTCGGATGGCCTGTAATGGAATATCCGCCTGACTATTAAATCCGAATGCATACTGCCAATGATCATTCAGCCATTGTGACCAATTGGCCTTGATCCCAAAACGGTCTTGATCTTGTGGATTATCGATACTCTGAGACAACATGATATTCACTGCTTTACGACGTGATGCCCATTCCAGTCCTAAACCTACGCGTTGATCTTCAATTGTGCCCGTATCATATTCACCAGAACGAAAACTGTGATCTACATAAGTACGATAATTATCAAAAAACCATGGGCTGTGAATGCGGGTAAAATGATCCTGCTCACGGTTCCCCTTCAAACGATTAAGTAAAGCCGAGTTATCAGAATCACTTTCTGAAAAGTTACTCTGATGTTGAATAGAGGCATGATTACGGTCATCAAGCTGTTTTTTATTTTTTATTACGGTCGTATCTTCAGGCATGGTTTGCATGAGTTCAGTACTTTGCAGATGCCATTGCTGGATATTTTCCAAAGCTCGCAGATTTTCTAAATGACGGATCCGGATGCCTTCATCTACAGGTATGACTCCATCCCATTGAGATACAATCCATTCTGCACGCTGTGGGTTTTCACGCAAAAGTTGAATGAATGCACGATTATTTTGAAAAAGAACGTTATTCGGTGCTTTTGCAATTAATTGTTCATAGTATTGTTCTGCTTTAGCATATTCTTGACGATAGGCGTAATTAAGCCCGACTAAAGCTAAATATTCACTCCGGTCATCATGAGTAACCTTATCCACACCTTTAGCATTACTGTATTGGAAAGTAGGTAATGCCTTGTCCATCGTTTTGAGTAATTGATCAGCTTCCTTATATTTCTCTTGTTCAATTAATGAGTAATACAAGCCTGCATATAGCTCAAAATGAGCATAGCTCTTTTCATTCAATAAGCTTTTATAAATTTTTTCAGCTATTTGAGGTTGTTGATTCTTAAAGTAAGCATCTGCAATAGCTTGACGCACATAAGGAGGCATCTGTTCTAGAGGCACTCCTGTTTTTGAAATTTGTTCAAAAACTTTTTTAGAGCGATTTCGCTCGTTTAAGGCATAGATGTATTCATAATAAAAACGGCGTTTCCAATTGGAATCATTCGGCAATTGTGATTCGTATTGCTCCATATCTGCGAGCACTTCATCGAGTTGCTGGTACGGCTGTTTTCGTCCTCGATAAATTGAAAGTTTATAATATTCCACAGCATTTTGAATCCGCTGAGAAAATTCACTAATTTTGGCATTGGCTCTGAGATCAGTATTCTCTTTTAATGAGTTACTGTTTTGTATAAAGTTTTCCGCATTAGCGTAATCTGCATTATTCAGCAATGCTAATGCATACTGTTCCTCGGTACCCATGTCCTTGCTCTTTTCAAGAGCCAGATTAGCCGTATTCAATGCCTCAACAGGCATATCTAGTATCCGGTAAGTATAGGAAAGCTGTGCTAAATAATCTGCTTCGACTTGATTAATATCAACTTGAGAAAGGGTTTTTTTCGCCTGAGCCTTTTTACCGGCTTCTGCTTGTAATATTCCTGCCCACACGATCCATTGTTGATTAGAATCGGTTTTGGCAAAGTTTTTGGCCCAGTTTTCTGCAAGCTCAAATTTTTTTAAGTCGCGTAGTGCCTTAATAACATATATTTTTCCATAGTCTGGAAATTGCTGACTTTGAATACCCTTCAGGTAGCGAATATCTGATTCTGCAAATTTTTTATTTTCATAAGCCATTAGTACAAAATCAGCAATCAATTTTTGATTATTGGGATAGCGCCCCAATAATTGCCTGAGTTTTTGTAATCCAGTATCCACCTGGCCTTGTTTAATTAAAGGTACAATTTTTTCACGTTGTTGATCAACAACGTCTTTATAGATCAATTCTGCGAATGACAATGTAGAAAACAGTAAAGTCCCACAGGAGATCGATAGTATAGTGAGATTAAAGTTCATAATTAAAATATTCTTTATTCATTGTTATTAATGGTCATATTGTAATCCACAATATATAAATAAAAGACCGTATTAACAAAAATATTGTGTATAATTTTGTGTTTTTATTATTTTATGCGATAAATATCACATTATTTTAATTGTGAAATATATTATTTTTTTATCTTAGCAAATTATTTTAACAGCAATATTTTATTTATTTAATAATTAATTTTTTATATAATCCTTCATCTTAACCACTTTATAAAAACATTATTACTCAAAATGAATATCTTGTATAAATCAAAAATACTCAATAAGTTGAGTATTTTCATTCATACAGAAAAGATATGTTCTATTATTATAGGAACATAAAATATTCAAAAGTTAAAATATTATTAAGCAGTCAATTCAAATGACTTATTGGAATACAACCTAGAATTTTTTTAGAAGTGCTCGAAGTATTAAAAATAAGCCAAGCAAATACCGGACGAGGCAGACCTTTTAGCCTTTTACCGAAAGATTAACCATTAATGACTCTACGTTATTGGCATAAATATCAAACACTTTTTCCTGTCGCTATGAGCCATGAAATACATGCATCTAATGCATGTGGAATCATCCAAAAGATCGAAAATATTTTAATAAAATATGATAAGTTTCATTTGCCTAGGAAATTATCTCATAGTGAAGGCTTAGATGGGGAGGTTGTTATTGTTGATGCCACTGAGATGGCAATGAAGCATTCCCCAAAAAGCGGAAAAAAATTCTATAAGTGCTAAGAAAAAATACCATACGATTAAAGCTCAACTGACAATTCATGATGAAACGATGCAGATGATTCCAATAGGTCTTGCATAAGGAAGTACACATGATTTTCATTGTCTAAAGATCAGCACAAGAAGCAGAGATATCAAGCCCTTATACTTATTGATAAAGAGTAACCAGCTTTAAGCCGATTAGGGATCAGACGCCGACCACATTTTCAGCAAGTAAAACAACCCATTAACTTTCTTACATAAGCAGAGTAATCGAGAAATGGGCAAACATCGTTTTCGAATTGAGCAGGTAAATGGTAAATTAAAGATTCTTCAAAATTCTTGCTACACTTTACTATAGTCGATGTAAAGGTATAGGTTTAGGCATGAATTTGATTACTGTAATTTACAACATTGAAATAATTTAAAAAGTGATTTTGCAAAAAGTCTGGTTTCTCATTTTTTATATGAAGTTTTTTCAATGTCAGATACCCAGCTTATCAAAGACCATAAAATAAAAAGCCCTCAATTGAGAGCTTTCAAGTTTATTGATTGACTCAGGCCAGGTTTTGGCGTTTTAAAACTTCTAGCATGGTTGATCCGAGCTCTGCAGGACTACGCGTATAAGCCATACCCGCTTTTTCAAAGGCTGCAAATTTTTCTTCTGCTGTGCCCTTACCACCAGAAATAATTGCACCTGCATGCCCCATACGCTTACCTTTTGGTGCAGTCACACCTGCAATATAGCCCACAACCGGCTTGGTGACATGAGACTGAATATATTCAGCTGCTTCCTCTTCTGCGCTACCGCCAATTTCACCAATCATGATAATGGCTTCGGTCTGCGGGTCTTCTTGGAACAACTTCAAGCAATCAATCTGGTTCATGCCTGGAATTGGGTCTCCCCCAATGCCAATACAGGTTGACTGACCTAAACCGAGCTTTGTAGTCTGAGCTACAGCTTCATAGGTTAGTGTACCCGAACGTGAGATAATTCCGATTTTACCTGGCTGATGAATATGTCCTGGCATAATGCCGATTTTACATTCTCCCGGGGTAATAATACCCGGACAGTTTGGACCGATTAAACGTGCACCATTGCCATTGGTTTCAAGATAACGCTTGGCCTTTAACATATCTAAAGTTGGCACACCTTCAGTAATTACAACAATAAGTTCAATCCCAGAATCTACTGCCTCTACAATTGAATCCAATACAAATGGTGCAGGTACATAAATGACCGAGGCATCTGCGCCTGTTTCTTTGACTGCATCTTTCATGGTGTTGAATACAGGTAGGTTTAAATGGCTTTTCCCCCCCTTACCGGGCGTTACACCACCGACGACTTTGGTACCATAAGCCAATGCTTGCTCTGAGTGAAACGTACCATTTTTACCGGTAAAACCTTGTACCAATACTTTGGTGTCTTTATTAATTAATACGCTCATGATTGATACTCCTTAAGCTTTTACCGCAGCAACAATTTTTTCTGCTGCATCAGCTAAACCTGATGCAGAGATTAACGTGAGTCCAGATTCATCCAATAACCTGGCACCCAGTTCTGCGTTATTTCCTTCCAAACGCACAACGACCGGCACGGTTACATGAACTTCCTGGACCGCTGCAATAATGGCTTCAGCAATCATGTCACAACGTACAATTCCACCAAAAATATTAATTAAAACCCCTTGTACCGAGCTGTCTGCCAAAATAATTTTAAACGCTTCAATGACGCGCTCTTTGGTTGCACCACCGCCAACATCAAGGAAGTTCGCAGGCTGACCACCATACAGTTTGATGATGTCCATAGTTGCCATAGCAAGCCCCGCTCCATTGACCATACATCCAATGTTACCTTTTAAGGCTACATAATTCAGGTCATGTTCTGAAGCTTTTAATTCGCGTTCATTTTCCTGAGACTTGTCACGCATCGCTACAATTTCGGGTAAACGGTATAAGGCGTTAGAGTCAATCCCGACTTTGGCATCCACACATAAGATGTCACCATTTTCACGAACTGAAAGGGGGTTAATCTCAAATAGGGCAAAATCATTTTCAATAAATGCCTGATAAGCTGCAGTCATAATTTTGACAAACTGATTGATCTGACCATCTTTCAAATGAAGAGCAAAAGCCACTTCACGAGCTTGAAATGGCATCAGTCCAACCAATGGATCGACTTCGACTTTTATAATTTTTTCTGGGGTTTCTTCAGCCACTTTTTCAATTTCGACCCCACCTTCAGTCGATGCCATAAAAGTTACACGACGGCTGGAACGGTCGACCACTGCACCAAGATACAGCTCGCGTTCAACCGGATAAACATCTTCAGAGACTAAAATGCTGTTGACTGGTTGTCCATTGGCATCCGTCTGATAAGTCACTAAACGAGTACCAATGATCTGATTGGCATAGTCTTCAGCTTCTTGTGCAGACTTCACCACTTTTACCCCACCAGCCTTACCGCGTCCCCCGGCATGTACTTGGGCTTTGAGTACTGCAAATTTACCACCAAGCTGCTCAAAAGCTTTTACGGTTTCTTCTGCATTTGTTGCCAAGATACCCTCTTGAACCGGCATCCCATATTTTTTTAATAACGTTTTTGCTTGATACTCATGTAAATTCATTGAACAACCTTTTAGTACTTATTTGACTTTGTTATTACGTTCACCAATATCTTTTGGTTCACATCAATCAATATTGGTATTTTGAGAACTTAAAATGATTCTTATCTTTATTTTTAGATGATTGTTCTAATAAAAACAACTATCAAATGTAAAAAGAGCGACCTAAGCCGCTCTTTTTTGTCTTACTTACGCTTACGTTGAATCGCGTGAATCGCTCGTCCATCTACTGCAAGTGCAGCTTCATGAACCACTTCAGAGAAGGTTGGATGACCAAAAGTCATCAACTGTAAATCTTCAACTGAAGATACAAACTCAAGTGCAATCATACCTTGGTGTACGATATCAGACGCAGCTGGTCCAATCACATGCATACCAAGTAAACGGTCAGTTTTTGCATCAGCAACAAACTTCACGAAACCAGCACCTTCGCCCGCAGCTAAAGCACGGCCATTTACAGCAAAACCGAATTGACCAGTTTTAACTTCGTGGCCTTTTTCTTTGGCTTGCTCTTCTGTTAAACCGACCCACGCTGCTTCCGGGTGAGTATAGATAACAGAAATAATCGTGTCGTAGTTCACTTGTGCAGCATGACCATGAATACGCTCTACAGCCATTACGCCTTCTTCCATTGCTTTGTGTGCAAGCATTGGACCACGTACCAAGTCACCAATTGCATATACGCCTTCCACAGAAGTCGCACACCAATCGTTCACTTCAACCAGACCGCGTTCAGTCAGTTTAATGCCACAATCATCTGCCAATAAACCTTCAGCATAAGCACGACGGCCTACACAAACGATCAACTTATCGAAAGTTTGCTCTTTGTCTTCACCGCCTTGAGTGTACTTAACAGTTACTTCACGACCGTTAATTTCAGTACCAGACACTTTCGCGCCTACACGGATATCAAGACCTTGCTTAGTTAACAGTTTCTGGAAGTCTTTTGCCAATGCTTTATCCGCCATTGGCAAGAATGCATCCATTGCTTCAAATACAACAACTTCTGCACCTAAACGACGCCATACTGAACCAAGCTCAAGACCAATCACGCCTGCACCAATAACACCTAAACGTTTAGGCACTTCTGGGAATTCAAGCGCGCCAGTTGAATCAACAATGATATCTTGATCAACAGGAGCTACAGGAATATTTACTGGCACAGAACCAGTGGCAAGAATGACATACTTAGGCTCTAAAACTTGAGTTTCACCTTCGTGAGAAACGAACTCAACTTTTTTACCTGCCAGTAATTTACCAGTACCTTTTAACCACTCGACACCGTTACCTTTTAATAACTGGTCAATACCGCCAGTCAACTGGTCAACGATTTTATCTTTACGTGCAAGAAGCTTAGACAAGTCGAAACTTACTTCACCAGTGGTAATACCGTGATCATCTAAATGTTTTACGGTGTCTTCATAACGGTGTGAAGAATCAAGTAATGCCTTAGACGGGATACAACCCACGTTTAAGCAAGTACCACCTAAAGAAGGTTTGCCTTTATGAATACGTTTTTCGATACACGCAACTTTAAAACCAAGTTGAGCTGCACGAATTGCAGCTTCATAACCACCTGGTCCACCGCCAATTACTACTAAATCAAATTGTTGAGACATTATGCTCTCCAAAAATGGGCCTAGAGGATCGCTCTAAGCCCATGGATTTATTCTATAAAATTAAAGATCAAGGATAAGACGAGCAGGTTCTTCTAACAATTCTTTGATTGCTACAAGGAAACCTACCGCTTCTTTACCATCAATTAAACGGTGGTCATAAGAAAGTGCTAGATACATCATTGGCAAGATTTCTACTTGACCATTCACTGCCATAGGACGGTCTTGGATTTTGTGCATACCCAAGATTGCAGTTTGTGGTGTGTTCAAAATTGGGGTAGAAAGCAATGAACCGAAAGTACCACCGTTAGTAATAGTGAACGTACCGCCAGTCATGTCTTCAATACCTAACTTGCCATCACGTGCCTTAACAGCATAAGCGCGAATACCGTTTTCTACTTCAGCATAGTTCATACGGTCAGTATCACGTAATACAGGAACTACTAGACCACGATCGCTTGATACAGCTACACCGATGTCATAGTAACCGTGATAAACAATGTCATCACCATCGATAGACGCGTTTACAGCTGGATAGCGTTTAAGTGCTTCAGTCGCTGCTTTAACGAAGAATGACATGAAGCCTAGACGTGCACCATGACGCTTTTCAAATGCATCTTTATATTGAGCACGCATTTCCATGATTGGTTTCATGTTCACTTCGTTGAACGTAGTCAACATTGCTGTTGATTGAGTTGCAGCAAGTAAACGTTCAGCAACACGTTTACGAAGACGAGTCATAGGAACACGTTTTTCGATACGTTCACCAACAGCCACACTTAACGGCGCAGCAGCAGGAGCAGCCGGTTTAGCTTGATGAGCTGCAACATCTTCTTTAGTGATGCGACCACCGCGACCAGTACCAGCTACATCGCTCGCTGCAATACCAGTTTCAGTCAATGCTTTACGCACTGCTGGAGCTTGATCAGCAACAGGTTGAGCACGCTCAACAACAGGTGCATTACCCGCTTGAGTTTGTGCAGCCGCTTGTTCAACTTTTTCTTCAGATTGAACTGCTTGAGTTTGAGCAGCGCCAGAAACAGCGCCCTCTTCAAACTGTGCAATCACTTCAGCTGAAAGAACTGTATCACCTTCATTTTTAATGATTGATGCAATTGTACCGTCAGCAGGAGCAACAACTTCTAAAACAACTTTATCAGTTTCAATATCGCAGATCACTTCATCACGTGATACAGCTTCACCTGGTTGTTTGTGCCAAGTTGCAATCGTACCGTCTGCAACTGACTCTGGGAATACCGGTGCTTTAATTTCGGTTGCCATTACTTAGAATCTCCTGATTGTTCAGCTGCAATCGCTAATGCGTCATTTACCAGCTGAGCTTGTTGTTTTGCATGCAAATATGGTGAACCGCAAGCTGGCGCAGCAGAAGCTGGACGACCTGCGTAGCTAACACGTACCTGTTTACCTGTTTTCATTACATCGTCATATAAACGAGGAGCAATGAATAACCAAGCACCTTGGTTTTTCGGCTCTTCTTGAGTCCAAACCACTTCTTTTAGATTTGGATAAGAAGCAAGTACTTCAGCAATACGTTGTTCTGGATATGGGTACAATTGTTCGATACGAACGATTGCAGTGTTGTTTAATTCCTGTTCACGACGTTTTTCAAGTAAATCGTAATAAACCTTACCACCACAAAGCACCAAACGAGTTACATCAGATTTGTTGATGTTATCGATTTCGTCAATCACAGTCTGGAATGAACCATTTGCAAGCTCTTCAAGCGTAGAGGTTGCAAGTTTGTGACGAAGCAATGACTTCGGTGACATGATGATCATTGGTTTGCGGATTGGACGAAGTGCTTGACGACGCATCGCATGGAAAATTTGCGCTGGTGTAGTCGGTGTCATCACTTGCATGTTGTCTTCAGCACAAAGCTGTAAGAAACGTTCTAAACGTGCAGATGAATGCTCTGGACCTTGACCTTCAAAACCATGTGGAAGAAGCATAGTTAAACCACATACGCGTTCCCATTTAGTTTCACCAGATGCGATGAACTGGTCAATTACAACTTGCGCACAGTTAGCGAAATCACCGAACTGAGCTTCCCAGATAATCAAGCTCTTAGGAAGAGTCGTTGCATAACCGTATTCAAATGCAAGTACCGCCATTTCTGACAATAAAGAGTCATAAATTGCTGTACGTGGCTGGTTTTCTTTCAGGTTACATAATGGAATGTAAGTTGAACCGTCTACCTGGTTATGCAATTTCGCATGACGGTGTGAGAAAGTACCACGACCCACGTCTTCACCAGTTAAACGAACCAGGAAGCCTTCATCTAGAATAGTTGCATACGCTAAAGTTTCTGCAGCCCCCCAGTTCAGCGGCATTTCGCCAGTTTGCATTTTCAGACGGTCGTCAATCACTTTTGCAACCTGACGCTGCATAACGAAGCCTTCTGGAAGCTCACGCATTTTGGTACCGAGTTCTTTCAAGCGTTCGATTGGGAATGATGTATCCCATACGTCTGTGTACTCGTGACCCAAGTATGGAGACCAGTCGACAAACATTTTGGTATTTGGTTCAAGTACCAATGCATTGGCAACATGCTTGCCTGCTTCAAGGTCTGAACGGTATTGTTCAACCATTGCATCAGCAGCAGCACGATCCAGAACATTTTGTTGTACAAGTTGGTCAGCATAAAGCGTACGAGTGGTCGCTTTTTTGTTAATCACTTGATACATCATTGGTTGAGTTGCAGCTGGCTCATCCGCTTCGTTGTGACCACGACGACGGTAACAGAACATGTCAATTACAACGTCTTTACGGAAAGTATGACGGAAGTCATGTGCCAATTGAGAAACAAACAATACAGCTTCAGGATCATCACCATTGACATGGAAGATCGGTGCCTGAATCATTTTCGCGATATCAGTACAGTATTCTGTAGAACGTGCATCACGTGGGTCAGAAGTTGTGAAGCCCACCTGGTTGTTAACAACGATGTGAACTGTACCACCTACGGTATAACCACGTGTTTGTGACATCTGGAAGGTTTCTTGGTTTACACCTTGACCTGCAAATGCTGCATCACCATGAACAATGATTGGCAATACATCATCACCACCAATGTCTTTGCGACGGACTTGACGTGCACGTACAGAACCTTCAACTACAGGTCCAACGATTTCCAAGTGAGATGGGTTAAATGCCAATGCCAAGTGAACTTCGCCACCCGGTGTCATCACGTTAGATGAGAAACCTTGGTGATATTTAACGTCACCAGAACCTTTTTTGTGCAGTGATTTACCTTCAAACTCACCAAACAGGTCAGCCGGGTTTTTACCCATAATGTTGACCAGCAAGTTCAAACGGCCACGGTGCGGCATACCGATTACAACTTCTTTACAGCCTACAGAGCCTGCACGTTGAATCAGTTCATTCACCATCGGGATGAAGGATTCACCACCTTCTACACCAAAGCGTTTTGCACCAACGTATTTATTACCGAGGTATTTTTCCAGACCTTCAGCTGCTGTCAGACGTTCTAAGACGTGTTTTTTCTGCTCAGCAGTGAAACCGAATTGACCTTTTGCACTTTCAAGGCGTTGTTGAATCCAGCGTTTTTCTTTGGTATCAACAATATGCATGTATTCAGCACCAATAGAAGCACAATAAGTTGCTTCCATCGCCTGAACCATTTCAGCTAGAGTTGCTTCACTCTTACCGATTGCAAGGTTACCTGTGTTAAATACTGTATCTAAATCAGATTGAGTCAAACCATGCGCAGCAAGATCAAGATCAGGTACGATTTCACGCTTAGCCAAACCTAGTGGATCTAATTTTGCTTTTTGATGACCACGGTTACGATAAGCCGCAATTAGTTGCAATACGCCAATTTGACGACGCTCATGCTCAGAACTTACAGCACTTTGAATTACAGGTTGAACGCGACTTGAGTTGCGACCTAATAAAAGGAATTGCTCACGTACATTGCTATGTGGTTGATCACCTTTAGGGAATTTACCGAAGTATTCCTGCCAGTCAGCACCTACTGAATCTGGAGCCGTCAAATACTGCTCATAAAGTTCTTCAATATACGCTGCACTGTCAGCGCTAAGTTCAGTGTCAAGACGCAGTGCGTCAGCAACTTCTTGCATTTGTGGACCCATTTCCTATTGCAAAAACATTTTCAGGATGCTTTTTAAGCGAACCCATGATTAATAATGTCAAATTGGTAATATGACATTAGTCCCCATAAGGCATAAGCCATGAGGCGTGATCACTACATTAGGAATAACCCAATGTGAATAATGAATCATAACGCCCCCATTGGCATCATCACTCATTGATATATACTCGACCAAGACCGAGCAATTTTTTTGCAAATCGACTTAGAAAAAATAACTACGCGACTTAATTTTTCTAAAGCGATTTATATCTATTTATAAACCTTATACATAATTTCAGATGTTGAAAAAATGTACGCAAATACAGTGCTTTTTTTAAATATAGCTTTGTGCCAAATCGTAACATGTTCTCCAGTTGCAATTGATTTTTTTGACACATACCTCTCATAACTCAGCGAAATACATATCCTCCATTTTCATCTAACATATGGTGCTTTATCTCATAATTAGATTCAATCTAGACCAAAGTCCTACCCCACGCCCACACATATAACAAAAGAGAGCTCAATATTTAAACTGGCTCTCTTTATATGCGTTATATGATAACATTTTAATCTCAACTTTGCAGATTCAAGCCTACAATTAGTGCTTTAATCACTCACTCAAACAATCCCACCACACTTAGATCGCTTTTAAGCAAGATTCCGTCTCTACTTTAATCAATTATATATTTTTTAATAACACTTCACACCCCTACTCCTGTCTATTCATATAGCCATTTAGTATTCCTTACCTATCTTACAACTATTAAAAGCATAAAAAAGCACACCCTAAGGTGTGCTTTTTTAACTGGAGCAGATTAACCTGCTTGATCTAACAACATACTACGGATATGACCGATAGCTTTAGTTGGATTAAGACCTTTAGGGCAAACTGATACACAGTTCATAATACCTTTACAACGGAATAGCGAGAATGGATCGTCAAGACGAGCCAAACGCTCTTGTGTTCCAGTATCACGCGAGTCAATGATGAAGCGGTAAGCATTCAACAATGCTGAAGGACCCAAGAACTTGTCAGGGTTCCACCAGAATGACGGACATGAAGTCGAACAACATGCGCAAAGAATACATTCATATAAACCATCAAGGTGTTCACGTTCTTCAGGAGACTGTAAACGCTCTTTCGGTGGCGCAGGCTGGTTGTTGATCAAGAACGGATGAATTTTATTGTACTGATCATAGAACTGATTCATATCTACAACCAAGTCTTTAACCACTGGCAGACCTGGAAGTGGACGAACAGTAATCACTTCCGGTAAATCATTCAGGTTCCACAGACACGCCAAACCATTTTTACCATTGATGTTTACACCATCAGAACCACAAATACCTTCACGACATGAACGACGGAACGTTAAAGATTCGTCCTGCACTTTCAAAGCAAGAAGAGCATCAAGCAACATACGGTGCTTGTCTGTCAATTCAAGTTTAAAAGTTTGCATGTACGGTGCTTTATCCTTATCAGGATCGTAGCGGTAGATATTAAATGTACGAGTACCTCTACTCATCTTACTTCTCCCTATTAGAATGTACGTGGTTTAGGTGGAATTGCATCAACCGATAAAGGTTTGTAACGCACTGGCTTGTACTCAAGATGGTTATCAACAGAGAACCATAATGTGTGCTTCATCCACTCATCATCACGACGACCGTATGGATAGTCCGCATGTTCTGGCGGCAATTCAAAATCTACCACTGTATGCGCACCACGACATTCTTTACGAGCCGCAGCAGAAATCAGTGTTGCTTTCGCCACTTCATACAAGTTTTCAACTTCTAGAGCTTCAATACGTGCAGTGTTGAATACTTTAGATTTGTCTTTCAAGTGAATGTTACGAACACGTGGCTCAATCGCAAGAATTTGCTTCACACCTTCTTCAAGAAGTGCAGATGTACGGAATACACCAGCGTGGTCTTGAACGATGTCACGGATTGCATCAGCAACTTCTTGAGCATTTTCACCTGAAGTCGACTCATCCAATTTACGAATACGTTCAACAGTTTGCTCAAGCACAGTCGTAGGAAGCGGTTGGTAGTCATCACCATGATGTTTAGTCACATAATCAATGATATGTTGACCAGCAGCTTTACCGAATACAACCAAGTCAAGCAATGAGTTTGTACCTAAACGGTTCGCACCATGTACAGATACACATGAACATTCACCAATTGCATAGAAACCTTTCACTGGCTTAGTGAAGTCGCGGCCTTCCGCATTTGTAGAATAAACATCAGTATCTTTGTTGTAGTGTGCTTCAAGCGGAGTTGTTTCGCGAGATTCAGGAACCACAACCTGACCATGAATATTCGTTGGAATACCACCCATTTGATAATGGATTGTTGGTACTACTGGAATCGGCTCTTTAGTGATATCAACGTTCGCGAATTTCTTACCAATCTCGAATACAGATGGAAGACGTTTCATGATCGTATCTGCACCTAAGTGCGTCATATCAAGAAGAATGTAGTCACCTTTAGGACCACAACCACGACCTTCTTTGATTTCCTGGTCCATAGAACGTGATACGAAGTCACGTGGCGCCAAGTCTTTCAAAGTTGGAGCATAACGTTCCATGAACGGTTCGCCGTCTTTGTTACGAAGGATTGCACCTTCACCACGACAACCTTCAGTCAACAATACACCTGCACCCGCAACACCCGTTGGGTGGAATTGCCAGAATTCCATATCTTGTAATGGAATACCTGCACGAGCCGCCATACCAAGACCGTCACCAGTATTGATATATGCGTTAGTAGATGCACGGTAAACACGACCTGCACCACCTGTAGCGAATAATGTCGCTTTGGCTTGGAATACTGCAATTTTACCAGTTTCCTGGTCAATAGCAGTTACACCAAGTACGTCACCAGCTTCGTTACGGATCAAGTCAAGTGCGATCCATTCTACGAAGAATTGCGTACCCATTTTCACGTTGCTTTGATAAAGCGTGTGAAGCAGTGCGTGACCTGTACGGTCGGCAGCAGCACATGCACGAGGAACTGCTTTTTCACCGTAGTTTGCAGAGTGACCGCCGAATGGACGTTGGTAAATTGTACCGTCTGCGTTACGGTCGAATGGCATACCCAGATGTTCTAATTCATAAACAACTTGTGGAGCCTCACGCGTCATAAATTCGATCGCGTCTTGGTCGCCCAACCAGTCTGAACCTTTAACCGTGTCATAGAAGTGGTAGTGCCAGTTATCTTCTTGCATATTACCAAGAGATGCACCAATACCGCCCTGTGCCGCTACAGTATGAGAACGTGTTGGGAACACTTTAGTCAGTACCGCAACTTTCAAACCCGCTTGAGCAAGCTGGTAAGATGCGCGCATACCTGAACCACCACCACCAACGATGACAGCATCGAAAGTTTCGTGTGGAATATTTGTGTAATCTTCTTTAGGGTTAATCGCGCCCATGATATTTTCCTATCAATTCGCCCAAAAAATCTGGATCGCCCAGATTGCATATGCAAATACAGCAATAATCACTGCTGAAGTCAGCACCAAACGCAAGCCCGAAGCTGAAGGACCCATTTGACGAGTAGTCACATAATCCGTGAATACCTGCCACATACCGATCCAAGCGTGTGCGACAAGAGATAAGACTGCCAATAAAGACATAATCTTCATTGGTAATGTCATCATAAAGCCAAACCATTGTTCATAGTTAAATCCACCATTCAGAAGGATCCAACCCAATACCACAACAGTATAAACAGCTAATACAACAGCACTTACGCGTTGGATATACCAATCGCGAGAACCTGAACCCGTTAAACCTGTAGCACTTTTCATTAGAGAACAATCCATACAAATGATGCGACAATAGAAATCGCAGCCAAGATCAATGAAATAGTAGCTGCCACACGACCACTTTGCAGTTCTTCAGCAAAACCAAGGTCAGCAAGTAAATGCTTAATACCCATAATAAAATGGAAAAGTAAGCCGGCTACAAACACCCATACGATAAAGCGCACAATGAAGCCACTAAAGATTGCCTGAACTTCAGCAAAACCTTCAGCAGAAGACAACGATTTGTCTAAAAGCCACAAAAGTACCGGTACAAGTAAAAATACGATGACACCAGAGAGACGGTGTAGAATTGATGCAATAGCCACAGGGGATTTTAAGTTTACTTCTAAAACTTGACCCATGGACAAATTGACAGGTCTGTTGCTTTTCACAGCGGGCATCCTGTAAGTAAAAACTCCATCCGGAGTTTGTTGGAATTAATTCGAAGGAAAGCTAGCATTTTTAGGCAATTACTCTATCCAGTAACACCTAAACTTAAAACGACACTGAATTATAAAACGTGAACTATCAAAATACAAACAGTCACATTTAGCTTTTCCATAAAAAAGCATCAAATAAGAATCATTAACATAAAATCCCCAATGCAAGCAGACAAAATACATCTAAGAAAACAGAGCTATATGTTTGGTTTTTATTAAATAAAATTAAATTTTATTTATCGTTTTTAGGTTTGAGAATTAAATTTATTTATTTAGACTAAAGATGAACAAAGAATCATTATATTTTACAACAATCCTAGCTGTATTTATATCATTTATAACAACTTTCATTTCCATAAAAAATATATGGTATTTATAATAATTATATCAATCCAACTTCATGAAATGAAATAACCACTTAGTCTGTGCATAACTTCCTTATATGGCAAAATCATGCTGATTTTTTCTGCAAAATTATGGTTTATTTTATCCAATTTGGACAAATAACCGGCATTTCAGCACATATTTGGCAGCTATTTTTTAACCAAACAAACTTAATTTCACTTTTCATTTATCGCTTTTAATTATGACTAAAAAATCAGCAAAAAATACAATAAAAAGATGTAAGTTACGAAAATTAGAATAATTTAAAATATTAGGCTTGACGTAAATTCGAAACCTATCAGAGTTTTTAGGAATTAAAAATTGCCTACAATTCCCACAACATGCATATTTTTTTCTGCAACTTATTTTCATTTGACTTATTATACAGCGTCGATACTGATATTTTCCTCATGGCTACTGGATTTTTTTGACCCAACCCCGGTGAGGGCGTCGCTTTATCCATAAGTATAATTGACAAAATTTCAGTACTCACTAATCTTATAGCAAATTTTTGACCCGTCTGATTCGCGCATTAAAAGATTAGTACTACGAGTCAGATAAAACATTCACCAGGACAGGAGATCTATTGAATGTCTGCAGCAACTGGCAAAAAAGCCGTTTTACAGCTTGATGGCAAAGAAATTGAATTACCAATTTACAGCGGCACATTGGGCCCAGATGTAATCGACGTTAAAGATGTGTTGGCCGCAGGTCACTTTACTTTTGATCCTGGTTTTATGGCAACAGCTGCATGTGAATCTAAAATCACATTCATCGATGGTAACAAAGGTGTTCTTCTACACCGCGGTTACCCAATCGACCAGCTTGCAACTAAAGCAGACTATTTAGAAACTTGCTACTTATTGTTAAACGGCGAACTTCCAACAGCTGAACAAAAAGTAGAATTTGATGCTAAAGTTCGTAACCACACTATGGTTCATGACCAAGTTAGCCGTTTCTTCAATGGTTTCCGTCGTGATGCTCACCCGATGGCAATTATGGTTGGTGTAGTTGGTGCGCTTTCTGCGTTCTATCACAACAACTTGGACATCGAAGACGTTAACCACCGTGAAATTACTGCAATCCGCTTGATTGCTAAAGTTCCTACGCTAGCAGCTTGGAGCTACAAATATACAGTTGGTCAACCATTCGTTTACCCACGTAATGACTTGAGCTACGCTGAAAACTTCTTGTACATGATGTTTGCTACTCCTGCAGACAAAGACTACAAAGTTAACCCAATTCTTGCTAAAGCAATGGATCGTATCTTCACGCTTCATGCTGACCACGAACAAAACGCATCTACTTCTACAGTACGCTTAGCCGGTTCTACTGGTGCTAACCCTTACGCATGTATCGCTGCGGGTATCTCTGCACTTTGGGGTCCTGCTCACGGTGGTGCGAACGAAGCCGTTCTTAAGATGCTTGATGAAATCGGCACTGTAGAAAACGTTGCGGGCTTCATGGAAAAAGTGAAGACTAAAGAAGTTAAACTGATGGGCTTCGGTCACCGAGTTTATAAAAACTTCGATCCACGCGCGAAAGTAATGAAAGAAACTTGTGATGAAGTTCTTGGTGCGCTTGGTATCAACGATCCACAACTTGCTCTTGCAATGGAACTTGAACGCATTGCATTGTCTGATGAATACTTCATCAAACGTAACTTATACCCTAACGTAGACTTCTATTCAGGTATCATCCTTAAAGCGATTGGTATTCCGACTGAAATGTTTACTGTAATCTTCGCTCTTGCACGTACAGTGGGCTGGATCAGCCACTGGTTAGAAATGCACAGCGGCCCTTACAAAATCGGTCGTCCACGTCAGCTTTACACTGGTGAAGTTCAACGTGACATCCAAGGTCGTTAATTCTTTTAGAATTAATGATTTAAAAAAACCGCCCCTTCCGGGCGGTTTTTTTACGTCTTTCAATCAAGCCTCTACTCCATGCTATAAAATTTTACTCAACCCGAATCCTGTTTAAGCCAATGTTTGCATAATACGAACCACTGGCTTGTTTTTATGACAGAGTTGATAGACACATAACGATGCATAAACTCCAGATAAATACCCATCAATGCTTCTCGCTTTACTCGTCACCAAATGATTTTTTCCTTTTAACAAGCTAAATAAATTCTCTATTTTATTAGGCTGCTTTAAGTGATATTCACCTGATGTAGAGAGTCGAGTGGATTTCATAACTGATTCATGATTAAGTACAGCTTACAATCAAAGAACCATCCCATTGAGCTTTTGCCGCGGGTTGCAATCTCTGCTCGAGATTTATGCGTTGAATCCGCTGATTTTTGCATACAGTTAGCGTAGTTGAATCAATCTATAAATAATGACTTTAACAATCTTTCATCCAGAAAAAATGTAAAACATGCAGCGCCAATTAATGAGCTCTGATGAGATGAACCATCCGCTGGTAACATGGTAAATATCGAAAGAGTTGACCTTGATTTTGCCTTAATAAAAAGAAGAAGGCTTTGAAGTTATTGAAATAAGAATACTTATACCAAATGGCAATGAACACGATTTCTGAAAGTTGCAATTGAGTAGACAGTATTCTCAAACGCTTGTTGCTATATTTTTAAAATTCCCAATAGCTTGCTTCAAATTTCTAAAAAAAGCCATCGAACATGGTCATTGAAGACGTAGGTTATGTGGTAACTCCCTCATGATTTTTAGCCGCCTTTTTTTTCAAGTCTATTTCTTATGCGCGATTCAGATTTTCTTAAGTTAAACAATATATTTTCAGGCTTAGCTATACTTTTATATAAATATCAAAGGGAAAAATCCCTAAATGGATTTTTTCCAGATTTAACTTTCTAAGTAAATTCATTTTGAATTGATCTTTAAATTCTATTGTTAAACTTGTATCTAACTTCTTATCCATCACGGGTAATAAGAATTCAAATTTTCTTCAGCATCTTTACAATATCAAATCAAAGAATTGAACAAATTTCCCTTCCTTGACATTTACTCTCGCCTTACTTTGTGAATAGAATTTACCCTACAAACAGTAAAATGAAACTTTATGTTCCAAAAATTTAGGTTCTGGTTATTGTTCAAACTTTATTTAATGTTTGATATTCATAACTTTCGTTTTCGGCAGTTGACCACGGGTGAGATAAATCTTGCACGGCAAGTTTTCGGTAATTTAATCAATTACAATGAAGTTCAAATATTGAATATCAAATATCTTCCCTGGCAACCCATAAATATGTACATGGCTCCAAATGGCAACATTTTCATGAATAACGAAAATTTTTGTGAAGATTTCTCTCGGCGATCTAAACAAATGCAAGGTCTGTTCATACATGAGATGACCCACATTTATCAATATCAGTCTAATATCAATGTTCTGCTACACGGCGCTATACTGCAGTCCAGATATTTTTTGAGTTTTAAAAAATATAATCCTTATAAATACCACTTTATTGCGGGCAAACCGTTTCATACATACAACATTGAACAACAAGGAGAGATTGCCCGGGACATATTCTTTAAAAATATCCCCAACATTATTTTAAATAATCAACACCTCATACAGTAATTCTTGCAGGCTCAATTTTAACTTAATTCTTGGAATGAATAAATTTCAATAATGCCTCATAATTTTCCATCCGATCATCTTTTTTAATTTTTTAATAGTTCGATTTCATCGTTCAAGTCCCTCTTTTCAGTATTGTCGAGATCATTCTGCTGAACAGAATCTGGTGAATTTTCCAGGTGAGCAAACTTAAAGCTGTTTATGAAACGGGTAGCGATTCATAAGTAGGCTTGAAGTGAATGGCATACTTTTTGGCAACTAATGTTTAGACAACAGTGTGTATAACTTTTAACTACAACTGCCTCTCAAACCGTAACCTGGCAAGTGCTTGTGCACGCGTAGACAAAATGTAGAATTCCACCTCAAACATTTGATTTAAAAAATTTAATAGAAATTGCATCTAGCAGGTTATCTCATCCAATCACCACAATCCATTTGCAATATGTCTATTTTCGCATCCCTGCTGTATTTTTTTGTCTAAATTCAGATTTTTTTTTGTTTTTTTCTCTATAAACGATGCAATTCGTATATAGTATCGAATTGCTAATTATTGATTAATACTTCTATTTTATTTGTCGTCACGTACACAGCATTGAACGCATAATCATAATAAATCTAAGTCTGTGTATACATCCCTATAGGTAATAGGATTAAGTTGGAATGAAAAGTTTTAAAATTGCCCTTGCACAATTCTCTCCGCATATTGGCAATATCGAAGCAAACACTCAAAAGATGCTTGAACAGATAAATGAAGCCAAAAAACAAAAAGCTGATTTAATTCTCTTCCCGGAGCTTTCCACTGTAGGCTACCCTGCTGAAGATTTATTACTCCGTCCTAGCTTGGCAAAACGCACACAGAAAGCATTTGAGCAGCTCAGCCAAGTCAAAGATATTGTGATGGTCTTTGGTTTTGTCAATCAAACCGAAGATGGTCAGCGTTATAACGCTGCAGCCGTAATGAAAGATGGACAAGTGTTGGGCGTTTACAATAAACAGAACTTGCCAAATTATAGTGTATTTGATGAAAAGCGTTATTTCAGCGAAGGCCATCAACACCTTGTTTTTGAATATTTAGGTCATAAATTTGGCGTGCTGATTTGTGAAGATATCTGGTCACTTAATACCGTTCATCAATTATCACAACTGAATGTTGAAACTGCTTTGGTGTTAAATGCTTCACCTTATGAAGTGGGCAAACCGCAACATCGTGTCACCACCATGAGTGAACTGGCGAAACAGTTGAATATTAATCTGGTGTATACCAACCAGATCGGTGGTCAAGATGACCTGATTTTTGATGGCACCAGCTTTGTGATCAATAAAGATGGCGGCATTGCTGTACAGGCAGCAAGCTTTAAAGAAGATCTTTATTACGCCGAATATGAAGCGGAACAAAAAGCCTATAAAGTCGGAACAGTGATTCCTGCTTTAGATACCTTGGCTGAAATCTATCAAGGTCTGGTTTTAGCGACTCGCGATTATGTTCAACGCTCTGGTTTTCCTGGCGTAATTCTGGGCTTATCGGGTGGCATTGACTCGGCGTTAACACTGGCAATCGCAGTTGATGCCATTGGTGCAGATAAAGTCCAGGCAGTGATGATGCCTTATACCTACACCGCGCAAATCAGTGTAGAAGATGCGGCCGCACAAGCCAAAACCATGGGTGTAACTTTTGGTATTGCTGAAATCAATCCAATCGTGAACAGCTTCATGCAAACCCTGTATCCATTCTTCGGCAACAGTCCTGCAGATGCCACTGAAGAAAACCTGCAAGCCCGTGCTCGCGGTACCTTACTGATGGGCTTGTCGAACAAGTTCGGTAATCTGGTTTTATCTACCGGCAACAAGTCTGAACTTTCTGTAGGTTACTGCACCCTGTATGGCGATATGGTTGGCGGTTATGCCGTGCTGAAAGACGTGTATAAAACCATTGTGTTTGAACTGGCGAAATACCGTAACAGCATTTCAGAAACTCCGGTCATTCCAGAGCGTGTCATTACTCGCCCACCTTCTGCAGAACTGCGTCCAGACCAGAAAGACCAAGACTCTTTACCTGCCTATGAAGTACTGGATGCCATTCTTTATTCTTATATTGAAGAAGATATGAGTCAGGATGACATTATTGCCAAAGGCTTTGATAAAGCAGTGGTGGAAAAAGTCATTCGCCTGGTAGATCGTAATGAATATAAACGTCGTCAAGGTGCGATTGGTCCGCGTATCAGCTCACGAGCATTTACCCGTGAACGCCGTTATCCAATTATGAATGGATGGACACCAGGTGTCTAAGAAGCACCTAGCCCAACAGTTTGCTCAAGCGCTTATGCTTGAGCAAACCCGCTTTATAAAAAAACAATTATTAGCAGAACAACATAATCCTTATATCGAAAAATTTGTTCATCATCTTTATATTTCTTCAGATCAGATTGCTTTAAAACAGATTATTCAACTTGAATCGCTACAAGAGGTGGTTCAAAAATATGCCTTTGAATTGAATCTAGGTGCTGAAATTTTAGAGTTCATCGGGGTTGTTTCTCAAAGAATTCATCAGCTGGCAATGAACAGCCAGACTCAAATCAACACCCTGCTGTCTGATGAAACTTTTGAACTCTGGATGTACAAGATTCTCGAACTGGATCAGTTGCGTCACTACATCCATGATAATTTGCAGCACAATCCGCAAGTCGAACATGTCAGTTTACAGTTAGCCAACCAGATTCTTGAAAGTAATACGCCTTGGCTGGATCATCTACGCAAGCTCAATACCCATCAACAAGGTTTAGGTTCCAAGATACTCAGTTTTATTCAAGACCAGCAACAGGCTATTGAACTCAAGCTGGAGCAGCAACTTGCTCACGCTCTGGTTAAACAACTTGCCAACCTGTTTTTACTGCCGAATGAAGAGCTGGCAGATATCAGCCTGCATTTATGGGAAGATATTAAACAAAGAACCTTGCGGGAAACTTTTTCCCAATTCCAGCCCATAGACTTTGAAGAGTTCTTTATTCTGGTCTATGAAACCTGGCGACAGTTAAGACAAACAGAATACCTGCAACAGGTGGTTTTGGATGTGGTGGCTGGCTTTTATGACTATTTCGCCAACTACAGCTTACAGAAACTGTTGCAATCTGTCGGACTAGATGAAGAAGACTTACATCAGGAAGCCCACCGTTTTATGCCCTACACTCTTCAAGCCCTAGAGCAACAAGGATTGCTAGACGGGATTATTCAGGCGCTGATTTCACCTTTTTATGCCAGCGAAACTACTCATCAATTTATTGAGCAATATCTTCAAGAAAAGTTTTAATTTCTTATACAGGCTCTGTTGGCATTTTATTAATGGATGGTTAACAGACCTTTTTCTGCTTCTGAGAATCGACCTGACTTTTTTGAACCATAAAAAAAGAGACCATGCTGAGAGCATGGTCTATAAAAATGGTGGCTATGACGGGACTTGAACCTGTGACCCCCGCATTATGAGTGCGGTGCTCTAACCAACTGAGCTACATAGCCATAAACTGTGTGCGCATTATCTAGATTTCAACAACTAGCGTCAAGCCCTTTATTTTACAAGTGTTCAGAGTTTGAGCGTTTTATTTTTTTTCAGTTAATATTTAAACAAAACAGCGATTTATTCCAGCTATTTCCTACTTAAACCTTAAAATTAAAGCACTGAAATATTGAAATAAAATGCATCTCAAATTCATCGCCATCAGCTTAATTCCCCTAATTAGTGGCTCCTCTGCCAGTTAGTTTCACCCATATTCGTCAATTACAATGGAGTCTGTATGGATGTGGTGATGGATCAACAATCAACAGCTTTTGACCATGTAGCAAAAGCACAGCCCCCGGCACAACGCAGTCAAGCACAGCAAAAACTCTATCGTATTGAGCATATTGCAGAAGATCAGAAATTAACGATTGCTACGCAAAACCAGATTGCTTTGCACTATGCACAGTTTCATCTTACTAAAAATAAAATCGATCAATTGCAACAGATCGTGTTTGGAAAAAATAAAAAACCAAAAATTCTGGAAAATATAAGCAAAAATTTCCTAAAGTAAAACTCGATGCCAGTGCAATTCAATGTAAATAATGATTTTTTAAGATAAATTTTAGACATAAAAAAAAGACCACGCTTTTATAAACGTGGTCTATGAAAATGGTGGCTATGACGGGACTTGAACCTGTGACCCCCGCATTATGAGTGCGGTGCTCTAACCAACTGAGCTACATAGCCAAAACTGTGCGCGTATTATCTATTTCAGGGCACTTCATGTCAAGAAATATCACGCAATAATTGTAAAAAAATTGGTGAAGTGAGCCGATAAGCCGGGTTCTGTCGTGAACGATCATTCCTCTAGGCGTACAATCACTCGTACGCTCAAGCGACCTACCCGAATCCAGCACGGGCCGTGCCTGAAGGATTCCTATTTGGTCTTGCTTCTGGTGGGGTTTACCTTGCCGTGAACTGTTACCAGACACGCGGTGCGCTCTTACCGCACCCTTTCACCCTTACCATCTCTCTTGGTCTCCCCGAAGGGAAATTGCAAAGATGGCGGTCTACTCTCTGCTGCACTTGCCGTCGGCTTTCACCGCCCAGGCGTTACCTGGCACCCTGCCCTACGAAGCCCGGACTTTCCTCCCCTGCTTCAATCACGGAGATCTCCACAGCAGCGATCGTCTGGCTCACTTCGGGGCGTATGCTAACAAATTTCAGCACTAATTGCTGGTGCTTTTTTGCTCAATCAGCTTTTTATATTTTTCCATCAGGTCATCTTGTGATTCCACATGCTGGGGATCATGCGGAATACAGTCGACCGGACAGAACAATTGACATTGTGGCTGATCAAAATGCCCGACACATTCAGTACATAAGTCCGGGTGAATTTCATAAATGACCTCACCCATGAATATCGCCTCATTCGGGCACACCGGCTCACAGACATCACAATTGATGCATTCATCGGTAATATATAAAGACACGTTACCAACCTTGCTGTTGTTTCCACTTAAAGGCTTCTACCACAGCTTGCGGTACAAACTGCGCGACATCACCATTTAAGCGTGCTATTTCACGTACTAAAGTAGATGAAATAAAAGAATATTGCTCTGAAGGGGTTAGAAATACCGCCTCAAAACTTGCATCCAGGCGGCGGTTCATGTTGGCCAGTTGAAATTCGTACTCAAAGTCAGATACGGCGCGTAATCCACGCAGCACAGCTGTTGCTTTCTGTTCACGGAAAAAATTGACCAACAGACCATCAAAGCCGACAAATTCTACATTAGGCAAATGACTGAGCGATTTTTTTGCTAGTTCCACTCGCTCTTCCAAACTAAAGACTGGATTTTTGTGATGACCAATGGCAATAGCAACCACAACTTCATCAAACATTTTCGCTGCACGTGACACCAAATCGATATGTCCATTGGTAATTGGATCGAAAGTGCCTGGATAAATGACGCGAGATTTAGTCATCCATTTTTACTCTAGTTTTTAGTAGAGCCCTATTTTAACAAAAACTTCTTTTTTTAGTGAACAATCTCCTTACTTTTGAAAAAACTTCACCTCAGAGCGAGTTTGAGGCAAAATAGAACTAATCTTGGAATATGCGTATTATGTCGAAATCAATCGTAGTTAAAAAAAATACTGGTGGCACTATTGCGCAGAACAAGCGTGCTCGCCATGATTATTTTATTGAAGATAAATTCGAAGCCGGGTTGTCTTTACAAGGCTGGGAAGTCAAGTCCTTGCGTGCCGGGCGGATGACCATTACCGAAAGTTATATTCTGTTCAAGAACAATGAAGCGTTTTTATTTGGTGCACAAATCCAGCCCCTGTTATCTGCTTCAACGCATGTGGTGCCTGAAGCCACCCGCACACGCAAATTGCTGCTTTCACGCCGCGAAATTGAAAAACTTTTGGGTGCAGTGAATCAGAAAGGTTATGCCTGTGTACCTTTGGCCTGCTACTGGAAAGGTCCATTAGCCAAACTGGAAATTGCCCTGGTTAAAGGGAAACAGTTACACGATAAACGTGCGACTGAAAAAGACCGGGACTGGCAGCGTGACAAGGCCCGGATTTTCCACAAATAATTTTTACCTGAATTAAAAAACCTCCAGCTGGAGGTTTTTTAATTCAGGTAAAAATCTAAACTTATTTGAATCTGTTTGCTAACAATGCCAGATATTCACCAAACCAGATAGCCGTATCTAGGTCACCTTGCGGTGGTGTCACCTCTACCGGGGCATTATCCGATTGGGTCATCAATCCCAAAAAGCCCGACATCCGGTTCAGGTCCTGCGAACCACGCCCAGTCGGCATCAGCGGCAAACCTGCCCATAGCATGCCGTGCTGCATGGCAAACAGATTGATTTGCTGCAATACTGCCAGTTTATCACCACTCAATCCGCCGCCATTGGTAAAACCCGCTGCAATTTTGCCTTGCCAGGTCCGTGCCAGCCAGCGTTTGGATGACTGCTCCATAAATAGCTTCAAGGCTGAAGTAATACTACCCATATAGGTCGGACAACCGAATATAATGGCATCAGCCTGATCCAAAACATCCCAATCCACATGCTCGATATTCATGCAATGTACCTGAATACCGGTTTGCTTGGCCCCTTGAGCAATGAAAGAAGCGACCTTTGCAGTATGTCCATAGGGGCTGTGATAAACGATAGCAAGAGATTTCGTGGATAAAAGCATATCAATAAAAGCAGTAAGTTTTAATCAACAAGTTTAACAGTTTCAAATCATAAACACGAATGTTGCCATACGACCGGTTTTAGCTGCACGGCGATAGGAAAAATATTCTTCTGCCTGTGTGTAGGAACATTGGTCACCGCCCAGCACAATTTCAACCCCATGTTGCTTTAAAATAAATCGCGCAATGGCATATAAGTCAGCATAAAACTTATCTGCTTTTTCACCCGCTTTAAAAGCAGCTTCCAGTTCAGGGTATTTAGAGCAGAAAGCCTGTTTGACTTCTGCTCCAATTTCAAAACAGGGCTGACTAATCGCAGCGCCCAACCATGCCCAAGTTGGCTGGGTTTGCATGGCAGCAATGGTATTTTCCACAATACCATGGGCCAAGCCTCGCCAGCCGGCATGCAAATTCGCTATCTCCGTTCCATCTGCATTGCCGAGCACGACAGGTAAACAATCCGCAGTCATCATCATTAAGGCATGTGCTTTACGCTGGGTCACCACTCCATCCCCTTCCAGGGCCTGAAAAGGGATTTCTTCATTGATGGTATGACAAATGGTGCTATGGGTTTGCGTCATCCAGGTCACTTTATCGACCCCGAATTCAGCAAACTCCGCCAGTAAAGCCATACGGTGCTGCTGTACACGCTTTGCATCATCACCCACATGCAAGGCCAGGTTAAATCCTGCAAGTTCAGGTTGAGCTGAAGGCTGATTTTTTTCATGATGCACTCGCGTCTGCCCAACACATACACCTTCCGGAAGCCCTTGAACAAATTGCATGTCTATTTCCTTGTGCTTTTCCTTATGATTCATACCCAGCCATAAAACCACTTAATAGGCTTTATTTTCACTGCGCAATACATCAATCAATTGCGCAAAGTCATCTGCCCATGGTGCCTCAAACATCATTTCTTCACCACTACGCGGATGAATCAGTCCGAGTTTGGTTGCATGCAAGGCCTGACGTTTAAAGCCGCGTAAAGTATCGGCCAGTAATTCTGAAGCACCTGCCGGTACACGGACACGGCTCATATACACCGAATCACCGACCAGACCAAAGCCCAGATAACTAAAATGCACACGAATCTGATGGGTACGGCCGGTTTCCAGACGTGCCTGCACACGAGTGAAATGCTGAAAGCGTTCTTTCACGTTGTAATGGGTCACTGCATCTCGACCACCCGGCAACACGGCCATTTTTACTCGATCGACCGGATGGCGCTTAATTGGCTCATCAATCGTACCACCGGCAATAATGTTACCGTACACCACCAAATCATAGAGACGATATACCGATTTCTTCGCCAATTGCTTGCTTAAAGAAAACTGGGCTTCAAGATTTTTCGCTACCACCAGCAAACCGCTGGTGTCTTTATCAATACGGTGTACCAGACCGGCACGAGCCAGTTCAGCAGATTTTGGATAATGATAAAGCAAGGCGTTCACCAGTGTACCGCTGGTATTTCCCGCACCTGGATGAACAACCATACCAACCGGTTTGTTAATGACAATAATATCGTCATCTTCATACACCACATTGAGGGGAATATTTTCCGGCAGGCTTTTGGTTTGAACTTCCAGCTCTACATCCAGCGTGAGCAGCTCATTGCCTTCACATTTATACTTAGGTTTGACAGTGTTACCATTTACCAACAAATGGCCATCTTTCAGCCACTGCTTCAATTTTTCACGAGAAAAATCGCTCCAGACTAGCGCTGCAACCTGATCGATACGTTGCCCTAAATAACTTTCATCCAATTGAAATTGCAACGATAAACGTGTTGCAGTTGAGTCTGAAGTATGGTTATCTGCATCCTCAGAATCTTCAAGTAAATTGAAATCAGTTTCAGGGACATTAGAATTAGAAGATTGTGCTTGACTCATTTGCTCATTCAGACAAAAGTGGTTTAATAGTGCAATTGTAGCTCATTGCCCGTATTAACAGAGGAATTTTTATGTCGTTACCACGTTATAAAATGACAATGCTTGCTTTATCTTTAGGCGTTGCGTCGGCAATAGTGGGCTGTAGCAGTAATCCAAAGAAAGAAGTGGTAGACACAGGACCACAATCTAGCGAACAAGTTTATATTCAAAAAGCTGAAAAAGCCCTTGAACGTGGTCAATATACCGATGCGGCCAAACATCTTGAAGCAATCGATACCTATTATCCAACAGGTGACTATGCCCAACAGGCACAGCTGGAATTGTTATACGTTAAATTTCAACAAAAAGATTATGAAGGCGCAGTTGCCCTGGCTGAGCGTTTTATCCGTTTAAACCCGCAACATCCCAATGTGGACTATGCCTACTATGTTCGTGGTGTCGCGAACATGGAACAAAACTATGATGGCCTATTGCGTTATACCTCATTAAAACAGTCACACCGTGATGTCAGCTATTTAAAAGTGGCTTATCAGAACTTTGTTGATTTCATCCGTCGCTTCCCATCAAGTACTTATGCTGTCGATGCGGCACAGCGTATGAAGTTCATTGGCACGGAGCTGGCTGAAAGTGAAATGAACGCAGCGCGCTTTAATATTAAGCGTAAAGCATGGCTTGCTGCCGTTGAACGTTCACAATGGGTGGTTGAACACTATCCACAAACCCCACAAATTCCTGAAGCTTTAGCAACCATGGCCTATGGATATGACAAATTGGGCGATCAGCAGACTTCACAGCAGTACATTGAAGTGTTAAAGCTGAATTATCCGCATCTGGTCAAAGCTGATGGTAGCGTGAATATGCGTGCTGCACATGGTGAAGGCAGCTGGTTTAACCGCACCACTTTAGGTATTTTTGGCCGCGAAGCGCAAAGCTCGACCGAAGCAGAGCAACAACAAAATGCAGCGCAGAGTGAAAAACGCAGTTTCACTAATCGCATCAGTTTTGGCTTGCTAGACCGTCCTAAAACTGAAAGCAGCATTCCTGCCGCACCAGAGCAACAGCCTCAACAAGAAACACCAACCGAGGCACCAGCATCAGAATAAGCTTGGCTTATCGGTCGCATTTTTATGAAGGGCAAGTTATCATACTTGCCCTTTTGTCATTTCAATGCATCATATTGATCATTTTGCGCAAAAGGTATACAAATTAACTTTTAACCGATGCCGCAATTTTAATATGCGGAAATTCTGACAGCTTATTTGTCAGCCATTTAGATAAATTATCACCCGATTGCATACCTATGGCTATTCCTCAACACACGATTGATCAAATCCTGGATCGCACCGATATTGTCGATCTGATTGGTCAGCGCGTGAAACTCAAGAAAACTGGTCGCACCTATTCAGGTTGCTGCCCTTTTCATCAGGAAAAATCGCCATCTTTCCATGTCTATCGTGACAAGCAATATTTCCATTGTTTTGGCTGTCAGGCCAACGGCAATGCCATCCGCTTTTTAATGGATATTGACGGTCGTAACTTTATTGATGTGATGAAGGACCTATCGAGCCGTACCGGTATTGAACTACCAAAAGACAATAACGACAGCAATAAAATCAAATATAAACGTGAATCCATAAAACCTGCTGCAGTAACACAGCTGCAAGAACAACCGAAAAACACCACCGATCAAACACCGAACGCAGCGCCTGTAGCACATTTTGATCCTTTTGCAGAATTTCAGGTGCAAGAAACCGAATACTATGATGATCCATTTGCATCTTTTGAACAGATGCAAATGGAAGAAATAGTACAAGACGGCAACCTGTTTGATCTACTGGAAAATATTGCCCAGTATTACCAGCGCCAGTTACCGCAAAGTACCAGTGCCCAGCAATATTTCAAGCAACGTGGCTTAAGTGCAGAGACCATTGACTATTGGCGTTTAGGCTATGCGCCAGAAGACTGGCAACATCTGGAAAAAGCTTTTCCACAGGATATTGAAGGCTTAAAACTACTGGGGCTGATCCGTACCAGTGACAATGGACGCGATTTTGACCTGCTGCGTGACCGGGTGATTTTCCCGATCCGGGATGCTAAAGGTCGCGTGGTCGGTTTTGGTGGTCGTGCCTTGAATGACGAAATCAAACCCAAATACATCAACTCGCCGGACTCGGAAGTGTTCCATAAAAACCAGTTGCTCTATGGTTTATATGAAGGCCGCAAACAGAAAGCCCAGGACTGGCTGATGGTTGAAGGTTATATGGATGTGATTGCTTTGCAGCAATATGGCATTTCTGGTGCTGTGGCGACCTTGGGAACAGCGAGTAATACTGAACACCTGAATATTTTATTCAAACAAAACAACCGTATTACCATTGCTTTTGATGGTGATGCTGCCGGACAAAAAGCCGCCCGCCGTACTCTGGAAATTGCGCTGCCGCTACTCAATGATGGCCGTGAACTCAAGTTTTTTGTGTTACCCAATGATCACGACCCGGATTCACTGATTCGCCGTGAAGGTATTGAAAACTTTCACCGCCTGTTACAGCAAGCACCGTTACTCTCCGATTTTGTCTTTGCTCATCTCACCCAGAATCATGATGTGACCAAGCCGGAAGGAAAAAGTCAGGTCATGGGTGAATTACGCCAACTGACCGAACTGTTACCAAAACAGGGGTCGTACCGTTACTTATTACAGCAGTTCTTTAGAGAAAAACTGGGCTTTAGCCGCAAATGGCAACCTCAGGTCAACAATGATGCTTCCTTAAGCTTTAGCACCAAGATTGATGCAGAAGAATATGTCATTGCGATTTTAATGAATCACCCCTATCTGTATATTCATTTTGAACCGCTACGCGCCTTGATTTCACACGATCAACTGCTGTTTAAAATTCTTGATATCTTCAATATCATTTTTGATGATTTACCTGATGATACCGAGCTGTCGCAGTATTATGTCTTAGGTGCCTGTGCGCCTTATCACCATGATCTGCAAAATATTTTGCTACATGCCAATGTCAGTGATTACACATCATCACCTGAGCAGGCCGATAAACTGGCAGAAGATTTTTCCATTAAACTGCAATATCAGTGCCTGCAACAAAAACTCAAATCTAAAAAGTTCACCAACATTGCTGAAATGCGCAACCTGAAACAGAAAATTTACGAGATTGATAAAAAGCGCTCGCTTACCCTACTGGAAGACTAAGCGAGCGGCTATAATTTAGTATTTATGATTCATGCTTGGTATTACGCCGTTTAGCAAATACATCTTCTAATTGATCACGCATGGATTCAAAACAAGCCGGATCTTCAGCCTTGGCTGCCTGTCGCAACAAGATTGAAGTCGGATGCAGTAGTTTTTGTGTCAGGCGATACGATAATTCCTGCAAAATCAGCTCAGGATTTTCACCACTAGCCAGACGTGAGATTGCCAAAGCCAGTTCTTCTTGCCTGAGTACTTCACCCTGTTCACGATAAGCTTGAATGGTACTGCCAGCTTTTTTGATTTTTTCTTGGGTCAGCATTTCTGTAGCTAACTGATTGACCATTACCTCGGCTTCAACCGCAGCCTGGCGACGTTGGGCAAGATTATCGTCAATCACACTTTGCAGGTCGTCCACTCCATACAAATAAACGCCATCCAGAGATTCTACTTTGGGATCAATATCACGCGGAACGGCCAAATCGACCAACAGCATTTGTTGATAACGACGTTTTTTCAACGCTGTTTTAACATCTTGATATGAAATGACCTGATGCAGACTTCCGGTACAGCTTGAAATGACGTCTGCGCGGTGTAAATTTGCAGCCAACTCAGAGAATTCAATAATTTCCACATCAACGCGATGGGCAATTTCCTGTGCCAGATTTTCTGCACGCGCGTGGGTTCGGTTGCAAATCAGGACTTTCCCCACTCCCATTTCCGCTAAATGCTTCGCCACCAGGCTGTTCATTTCCCCTGCAGCCACCACCATCACAGTCAGTTTTTCAGGTTTACTAAACACCTGAAGTGCAAGTTGGGCAACGGCATAGCCCATCGAAACAGCATGACTCCCCACTGCTGTTTCCGAGCGCACACGTTTGGCTGCATAAAAGGCGTATTCAAAAATTCGGTTTAAATCCGGAGAAACGGTATGTGCATCTTTAGCCAGAGACAATGCAGATTTCACCTGCCCCAAAATTTGCGGTTCACCTAGCATCAGCGAATCCAGACCACTGGCTACCCGCATTAAATGGGTCACTGCCTGCGCATTTTCGTAACGATATACATGATTAAACAATTGTTTAACATCTAAGTCATTTGCTTCGGCGAGCCAATTCATTACCATGTCCGCATTTTCAGACATGGCATAAACTTCGGTGCGGTTACATGTAGAGACCACCACCATATCATTCAAGTCATGGTTTTGGCTTTGCAGGGCAAGCAGGTGCATTAATTTTTCAGGATTAAATGCAATCTGCTCACGCAGCTCTACAGAGGCGGTTTGATGGTTGACACCCAATGCAAAGAAAGACATATCAGATCATCATTTCGCTAAATTTATGCTATTGTGCAGTATTGGTGTCATAAAAAGCATTACTTGGATCAAGAAAAATTGCGTCAAACAAATAGCCGGATAAACGGCGCGACAATTAAGCAATATTCTACCACATTCTTACTTGTGGGTAGCATGGCTTACAGTGCTCATATTAGAGCATCTGGAGAAATTTATCATGCCAATTCAAATTATAATGCCATAAAACAAAGCATGATTGCTGAATTTGCACTGACCTATCAGGACATTCCCACAGCATTACACAACTACACCGTGCTTGCAATTAAAAGCAATTCCACCACGGTTAAACAGCGCGCCTTAAATGTTGCGATTGAACAGAATGATCTAAAAGCAGCCCTGGATATTGCAACCCATTGGGTGGTGCAAGAACCGACCGATGTGCCGGCTTTATTTTATCTTTCACATATTGCCTTAAAAGCCCATGAATATGAACTCGCCGCAGAAACGCTGGACAAAATTTTAAATATTGACCCCAATGCAGACCTGGAAAAAATTCTGGCCGGAATTGCCCCTGAAGACCCTGAAGATCGGGATTTTCTGATTGATGCCTTGCGTAAAAGTAAAGAACGGGATAATCCTTCCGTACTGGTACTGATTGCAGGCTTGGAAGCACAAAACGGGCAACTGGAGCATGCCCTGACCACCATTAGTCGTGCCTTAAAAAAGCGTGCCAATGTGACCGGCTTTATTTTAATGAAGGCCAATTTGCTCAGTGCCTTGGGCGATGATGAAGCAACCCTAAAATGGTACGACAAAGCCAGCCGCAAACATAAAAACAATATCGAAGTTCGCTTAGCGGAAATTAAATATCTGATTAAATTAAATAAGTCAGAAGAAGCTCTCAATAAACTTGAAGCCCTGTTAAAAAAATGGCCGCATGAAGAAGAAGCGCTGTTTATTGCCGGTTTAACCAGTATTGACTTAGAACAATATGAAAAAGCTGAAAAATATTTAGTTGAGCTGCGATATTCCACGCAATATCAAAATGAGGCCTATTATTATCTGGCAGTCAATGCCGAACGAAAGCAGCATTTTGAAACCGCAAAAGCCTATTACCGTCTGGTGGATGGCAGCCTGTACACAGTTTCGCGCCGCAACATGGTTAATATTTTTACTGCCCAGAACCAGCCCACTGATGCCCTGCGCTTCCTGACTCAGGAACGGGTCAATTATCCGCAATATGCCAGTTTCCTGTACCAGGCTCAGGCTGATATTTTAAAACGCATGGACAATAAAAAAGCAGCCATGCGCCTGCTGGATGAAGCCATTAAAAACGTCCCGGATGACCCGGAACTAATTTACTCCGAAGTGTTATTACTTGATGCTTTTCAAGACAAAGATAAACTGGATAAATTATTGAAAAAATTACTGGAAATAGAACCCAATAGCCCGACTTACCTCAATGCCTATGCCTATACGCTTGCCCTGCAAAACCGGCGTTTAGATGAAGCCCGCAAGTATGTTGAACATGCTCTGGAATTTGCTCCGGAACAGGCCTCTATTTTAGATACTTTAGGCTATATCACTTATTTACAAAATGACTTTAAAACTTCAGCTCAAGTATTAGAGCAAGCCTACCAATTAAGTCAAAATGTGAAAATTGGTGTACGTTATGCAAAATCTTTATACATGCAAGGTGAGCTGACAAAATTTAGTAAAGTGTTACAACAATTACAAAAAAATCATCCGAATGATCCGCAATTAGAGCAATTGAAATCGTTACTGTTACCGCAACAAATGAAAAAGAGTTAACTATCTGTATGCACATTTTTTCAAAATTCAGTTTAAGCCTGATTGCAGCAAGCACGCTAATCCTGAGCGGTTGCCAACAATACACCCAGCCTCAAGCACCGAATGTGGCTCAAATTCCAGAAGCTGCGAAGAATTTTAATCTGCAAGGTAAAATTGGGGTAAGAACTCCGGGACAATCTGGCAGTGCCTTTTTTACCTGGGTACAACAGCAGGATGCATTCGACATCGAATTAAGCGGAATTTTGGGCGTGGGTAAAACCCAGATTTCCGGTCAACCGGGTAATGTCACCCTCAATAGTGCAAAAACCGGGTTGATTACAGCGGATACTCCGGAAGAGTTACTGGAGCGTGCCACAGGCTGGCAAGCCCCGATTACTCATTTAGTCGATTGGGTTCAGGCCAAACCGGCAACTATGCTGGCAAAAATCAGTAAAGATGAGCAAAACCGCCCCATCCAGTTCTTGGAAGATGGCTGGATAGTAGATCTCAGTTATAACGAGCAAGCCCAGTTACCGAACAAGCTAGTTTTAAAACATCTGCTTGAATCCGGTCAGGAAAACCGTATTACAATGCTCATTCAAAACCGTTAAGCCTATTCAAAAGTTTAAAATTCTATGATTCGTGTTCCCTCTCCTGCCAAGCTTAATCTTTTTTTGCATATCACCGGCCGTCGTGACGACGGCTACCATGAATTGCAAAGCATTTTTCAGCTCATTGACCTGTATGACTGGCTGGAATTTAGCCAAACAGCAAGTCCTGAAATTAGTATTGATGGACTAAACAGCGTTGATTTGGAACAGAACCTGATTTTCAAGGCAACACAGATTTTAAAGCCGTATGCAACAGCATATTCAGGCTTAAATATCCGCATTGAAAAAAATATTCCTATGGGTGCTGGACTTGGCGGGGGGTCATCCAATGCGGCCACCACCCTCATTGTGGTCAATCAGTTATGGCAATGTGGCTTAAGTATTGAGCAGTTAGCCGAACTGGGACTCAAATTAGGTGCCGATGTTCCAGTTTTTGTCCATGGTCGGAATGCCTGGGCGGAAGGTATTGGTGAACACTTAACATTCATAGACTTAGATCAAAAACAATACATTGTGTTAAAACCTGATTGTTTTATCAGCACTCAATTGCTTTTTTCACAAAAAACGTTGACAAGAGACACGAAGCCTACTAAATTTTGCGCCTATCAGTTAAAGCCATTTAACTTTGGAAATAACTTTGAGCCTTTGGCAAAAAGCCTATATCCTGAGGTAAATGAAGCGATGCAGTATTTAGACCAGTTCGGTGTTGCAAAACTTACAGGTACAGGTGCTTGTGTTTTTACTGAAGTAACCGCTGACATGAATATTGATGAGATTTTAGCTCATTTGCCTTGTAAAGCTTACTTGGTCAATAGTTTAAATGAATCACCATTACGTCATTTCAAGGTTATATGATAGGGGCGTCGCCAAGTGGTAAGGCACCGGGTTTTGATCTCGGCATCCGTTGGTTCGAATCCAGCCGCCCCTGCCATCATATTCATCTGTAGATTACTGTATTAGGGGCGTCGCCAAGTGGTAAGGCACCGGGTTTTGATCTCGGCATCCGTTGGTTCGAATCCAGCCGCCCCTGCCATTTAAACTTATGGTTTAAATCACAATACAGCAATCAAATTTAGGGGCGTCGCCAAGTGGTAAGGCACCGGGTTTTGATCTCGGCATCCGTTGGTTCGAATCCAGCCGCCCCTGCCATTTTCTCAAAAAAGACAGAACAGAATTTGCATGTTCATTTGTTAATTCACCTTGACACAGAACCGCAAAAATATTAAAGTTCTGCCGCATTAGGGGCGTCGCCAAGTGGTAAGGCACCGGGTTTTGATCTCGGCATCCGTTGGTTCGAATCCAGCCGCCCCTGCCATCTATTTTCAAACATTCCAACCGCCAAGGGTGCTTCATGCCCAATCTTGTCGTTTTTAGTGGAACTGCACATCCACAATTCGCCCAAAAAGTCGTAAGCCATCTGCACATCCCTTTAGGTGCAGCATCTGTAGGTCAATTTTCTGACGGTGAAATCGCTGTCGAAATTACTGAAAATGTTCGTGGTAAAGACGTATTCCTAGTACAGCCTACTTGCGCCCCAACGAATGACAACCTGATGGAAGTCCTTGTTATGGCTGATGCTTTGCGTCGTGCAAGTGCAGGTCGTATTACTGCTGTCATCCCTTACTTCGGATATGCTCGTCAAGACCGTCGTCCTCGTTCAAGCCGTGTGCCAATCACCGCAAAAGTTGTCGCAGACATGCTGACAACTGTTGGTATTGACCGCGTAGTAATGATCGACCTTCATGCTGACCAGATTCAAGGTTTCTTCGATATCCCTGTAGACAACATCTACGGTACTCCTGCATTACTTGCTGATCTTCGTCAACAGCAACACCATAACCTAATGGTTGTTTCTCCAGACGTTGGTGGTGTAGTTCGTGCACGTGCTGTAGCGAAACAAATGGGTGATATCGATCTTGCAATCATCGATAAACGTCGTCAAAAAGCCAATGAATCACAAGTGATGCATTTGATTGGTGATGTAAAAGATCGTGACTGCGTCATCGTGGATGACATGGTGGATACAGCAGGTACTTTATGTAAAGCTGCTGATGCACTGAAACAGTTTGGTGCGCGCCGTGTAGTTGCCTATGCAACTCACCCAGTACTTTCTGGTAAAGCAATTGAGAACTTGAAAAACTCTGTAATCGACGAGCTCGTTGTTACGGATACCATTCCTCTTTCTCAAGAAGCTCAAGAACTTGGTAAGATTCGCCAAGTTTCAGTCGCCAGCATGGTTGCTGAAACAATTCGTCGTATTAACAACGAAGAATCTATTAGCGCAATGTTTGATTCTTATCTATAATATAGCGCTAAATTTTCAAAACCCTGCCTTTAGCAGGGTTTTCTATCGCTGAGCTGGTCGAAAACTCAGCTTAATTAAACTTAAATTAGGAATGTCTATCATGGCAAACTTCGTATTAAACGCAGCAGCACGTGAAGAAGCAGTACAAGGGAAAGGTTCGAGCCGCCGCCTTCGTCTTCAAAGCAAAGTACCAGCAATCATCTACGGTGGTGCTGCTGAACCTGTAGCGGTTACTTTAGAACTTCGTGAACTTGTTAAAGCACTTGAAGACAACGCTTTCTTTGAAGAAGTTGTTGAAATCAAAGTTGGTGACAAAGTTGAAAGCGTTAAAATCCAAGCTTTACAACGTCACCCAGCTAAAAACACTCCAATGCACGCTGACTTTAAACGCGCATAAGTGTTAACGGTGTAAATTAGTGTCAAAACTTTCGCTAATTGTTGGTTTGGGCAATCCTGGTAAGGAATATGCCCAAACCCGCCATAATGCAGGCTTCTGGTTCGTTGAACGCCTTGCAGAACAATATGGCATCTCTCTCAAAGCCGATCCTAAATTCCACGGAATCAGTGGTCGAGGTAACATCGAAGGTCAAGACGTTCGTCTGCTGTTACCCACAACCTTTATGAATGCCTCTGGCAAAAGCGTTGTACCCTTCGCCAAATTCTATCAAGTTGCTCCTGAAGCCATGCTCATCGCACATGACGAACTGGATATGAATCCCGGTGTCATTCGCCTGAAAACAGGTGGTGGTCATGGTGGGCATAACGGTTTACGTGATATCGTTCCGCATACAGGTCCCAATTTCCATCGCTTACGTATCGGTATCGGTCACCCAGGTTCCAAAGAACGCGTATCGGGTCATGTCCTGAGCAAAGCTCCAAGCAGCGAACAAGGTTTAATGGATGATGCCATTGCACATGCTTTATCTCGCATTAAATTGCTGGTAAACGGTGACATTCAGACAGCCATGAATCAAATTAACGCGTATAAACCGAACTGATCATTCTACAAATAATTGAATTTTCCTTCTTGCCATGTTGCTTTTTTCGGAGCAAAATGCGCTTTCTGCGGATTACTGATCCAGTAAGAAGTGATTTGATTTAACTAAGATAAAATCTTAGGTCGACTAAGGAGACGCTAGCCATGCTTTCTCGTTTATTAAAAGCTAAAATCCACCGTTGTGTCGTGACACAAGCAGAATTACATTATGAAGGTTCTTGTGCAATTGACGGCGTGTTAATGGATTTAGCCGGTATCCGTGAATATGAAGAAATTCATATGTGGAACGTGACTAATGGTAAGCGTTTTACCACTTATGCCATCCGTGGTGAAGAAAATTCTGGCATTATTTCAGTCAATGGTGGTGCTGCCCTGCAGGCTGATGTGGGCGATTTAATGATTATCGCCACATTTGGCGATTTCACCGAAGCTGAAGCGAATGCCCATAAACCTCGTCTGGTATATGCCAATCCGGACAATACAGTGAACCATACCGCCAACTGTATTCCTGTACAGGTTGCCTAAACTGATCAGTTCAGATCAAAACATTCAAAAAGCTCGCTTCTGCGGGCTTTTTTATACCCTACATATTCATAATTATAAGCTTATTCTAAAGTTATTCTTGGTTTGACTATGGATATGACTGATTCATCTATAGAAATTTGTACCCACTGTTAAAAACAGGACTATACTTATGACACATCGCTTCAGGGCGGGGTGCAATTCCCCACCGGTGGTAAATTAAAACTACATTCTTGTAGGATTTAATCAGCCCACGAGCCTGTAAACTGGTTAAAGTTTACTCGCAGATTTGGTGAAAAACCAAAGCCGACGGTATAGTCCGGATGAAAGAAGACGACGTAACCGATATTGATATGTGATATATCGCTGCGACCCCATTTCTGCATCAGTCCTGAAATGTTCAACCGTATGTTTATTTTACGAGAGCGTTTCAATGTCTAGTTTGATTCAACCCGAAATTTTCTTTTCTGCCCTTCCTCCTGCTAAACAACGCATCCAGAAAGCTTTAGAAGATATCCGCCAAGGCAAACCCGTTTTAGTCATGGATGACTTTGACCGTGAAAATGAAGCCGACCTGATCGTGGCTGCAGAAACCTTAACTGTAGACACTATGGCCCGTATGATTCGCGATGGCTCAGGCATTGTCTGTCTTTGTTTGACTGATGAACTCGCTAACCATCTGGAACTTCCCCCAATGGTGACAGATAACTCCAGCCATTTTAAAACAGCTTTTACCGTGACCATTGAAGCAGCAGAAGGTGTCACTACAGGCGTTTCGGCAAAAGACCGTACCACCACAGTAAAAGCGGCAATTAAAGATGGTGCTGTGGCAAGTGATCTCAACCGACCAGGTCATGTCTTCCCTTTACGCGCGCGCGAAGGTGGGGTACTGACGCGTCGTGGCCATACTGAAGGCACCATTGATCTGGCACGTTTGGCTGGCTTGAAACCCGCTGGTGTATTATGTGAACTGACCAATCCTGACGGTACGATGGCATCTGGTATTCAGGTTCTGTCTTATGCACAGACTCATCATTTAACCGTGATTACCATTGAAGAAATTGTACAGTACCGTTTGCAGCATAATCTTTAAACGAGACAACAAAACTTGCCACAAAAAAATTAAAATCATCAGGCTTCCTGATTAAGCCTGATGATTTTTTAATGCAAAATGATTTCAGTGCACACGAGAATAAGAAATTTTTTTATAAATTTTAAGTTAAAAAAGAGGATTTAATCCTCTTCTTCCAGACTTTGCAACAAATGCATACTGATGCCATCAGCGCGTAAAAAGGCCAAATCATAACTGGCTGTGGCAAGTGCCAATACTCGTCGCTCAAATTCATCCCACAAAGGACGAACATCTTTATAGTGAATACCTAACCCACTATCATCAGTAAAATGACGATTTTTCTCACATAATTTTAATGCATGGTATAGCTTGCGCCCTTTGCTCGCATCCGGACGCAACCGCACACGCTTGGATAAAACAAAACCTTCAACATGGGTGATATCCGCCATAGGCAACATTGGAATCAAAATCTGATCAAGTTGCGAATCTAATCGACGCCAAATGGCTGTATGCTGCTCTGCTGTATAGGTATTCCATTTAATCACTTCATGATTAAAACGACGGCACCCCCGACAGACCGAATCACCAAACACCGTAGAGCAACGCCCTGCACATGGGGTCAAAGAAGCAATTCGACGATCAGTATTCAAAATAAACTCCGAAATTCAACAATGTTCACATCTGGAAAATTCAGACCGCTTTTCTGATTTGATAAACCATCAGCACAGGCATCATACATCCCCCAACAGCAAATGAAAAACCATATTTCATACTAGGTTTTATCGCTAATTGCGCCAATTCACGTTAGAATATGCGGCTTAAATTTTGTCTTACCTTAATACATTTGGAGTTTTCCATGAACGCTACTGTAGAACAGCTTGCACCTGTAGAACAGCAAGCGACCACTGACTGGGTTGTTGCGGCACTATATCAATTTAAAGAAGTTCAAAATCCTGCCGATCTGCAGCAACGTCTTCTTGATTTGGTAAAAACCATCAATCTTTGTGGAACTCTTATTGTTGCAGGAGAAGGCATTAACGGTACTGTAGCAGGTGACCGTGCAGCAATTGATACCATCCACCAGTTTCTTCTGGATGAAGGTTTTAACGCAATGGAATATAAAGAGTCACACAGCTCTGACAAGCCATTCCGTAAAATGAAAATTAAACTAAAAAAAGAAATTGTGACTTTAGGCGTTGAAGTCAAACCGCGCGATTTAGTCGGTCACTATCTTGATCCAAAAGAATGGAATGAACTGATTGCACGTGATGACGTGATCTTGATTGATACCCGTAACGACTATGAATATAAAGCCGGTACATTTAAAGGCGCAATTGATCCTAAAACTGAAACCTTCCGTGAATTCCCGGAATATGTAAAAAAACAGCTGGAACAGCATAAAGACAAGAAAATTGCCATGTTCTGTACGGGTGGTATTCGCTGTGAAAAATCAACATCATTATTGCTGCAAGAAGGCTTTAATGAGGTCTATCATTTGAAAGGCGGTATTTTAAAATACCTGGAAGAAACTCCTGCTGATGAAAGTATGTGGGAAGGTGAATGTTTCGTGTTTGATGGCCGTACAGCTGTTACTCATGGTGTAGAAGAAGGCCAGAACACCAAGTGTCATGCTTGTGGCTGGCCTTTGCTTCCTGGAGAAGTAGAACTTCCAAGCTATGAACATGGCGTATCATGTAAATACTGCATCGACAAAACCAGCGAGAAGCAAAAAGCCGGTTTCCGTATGCGTCAGTCACAAATTGCAGCTGCCAAGCGTAAACGCCTGTAATTAATCTCCCTCAAAAAAGCCCTCACTCGAGGGCTTTTTATTTACCTAAAATTAACAATAAATAAAAAAATATCACCAATTTTCACCATTAATGTATATCAAGTCACAAATAATATGGTAATCTGGGATAAAAATTATAATAAATCTATAACCCATTAATTTTTAACGTGAAATATTTAATATATAACATTAAAAAGTAACGTGAAAAAGGAGTTAAATTATGTCAAGAGCAATTAGTCGTTCCGCCAATTATACTCGACGCTTTTACCTTGCACGCGAAAGAAATCTACAAAAAGTCAAACACATTAAACAAACTCTAGAGCAGGAATCCCATCTTTTTATTGTGATGATGGGTGCTATTATTGGCAGCATTTTTTCCATATTTATTGCATATCACCTTACACCTAATTTTATAGAATATGCCTTGCTCGGTGTAATTCCATTTGCACTTGCCTATAGTTTGAGAAAAGTTTATATCCATACTCTGATTCATAGCCAGGAATAATCCAGACTGATTACCTGGCTACACTTTACCCTAAATCTAATAAACTTTAGGATGGTGTAAATATCACGATTATTTTTATCACTTTATGAATCTGACAGAATGGATTATCTCCATCATGGAACAATTGGGCTATCTCGGTATTGCCCTACTGATGTTTCTTGACAACGTATTCCCGCCTATTCCTTCTGAAATCATCATGCCCTCGGCTGGCTATTCTGCATCACAAGGCCAGCTGACTTTATTTGGCGTCATCATTGCCGGTTGTTTCGGTTCATTGCTTGCAGCTGCTTTACTGTATTGGATTGGCTATAAGTTTAACCATGACAGTATTTTCCGTTTCGTTGACCGTTATGGCAGATATATGTTTATCAAATCTAGTGATGTTAAAAAGTCTCTGGACTGGTTTGAGCATTATGGACATCGCATCGTATTCTTTGGTCGTATGATTCCGGCAGTTCGCTCGCTGATTAGTATTCCCGCTGGCATGAGCCACATGCCTTTTTGGAAGTTTATGTTTTACAGTGGCTTAGGGACTATCATCTGGACTACATTTCTGGCTTGTGTCGGTTTTTACTTTGGTGAAAACCAACAGCTCATGCAGCAAATATTTAGCCAAGTCAGCCATGGTATTATCCTCATTATCCTGGTGATTATCGCCATCCTCCTATACCGTAGACAACTACGCAAAATGAAGAACTAATTGATTTTATCAGGGGCTTAAATGCAACAATATCTAAAAAGTTTTGCTATCGATTATGGCGTGGTTTTAATTCTCAGCGTTTTGTTTTTATTGTTTGTTACCAATCTTGGCTTGATGCTCTTCGTCGCTATTTTTTTGGTTACCATGATTCGTCATGTGGTTAAATTCCTGCAAAAAGAACAACGCTTGCCGACTGTACAAGAACGCAATATCTTGGTCTGGGGAAATACTGCGATTGCCATTACTTTGGAGTGTTTTATTATATTCTTTTTGGTCATGATGAACCCGAATGCAGAACAAATTATTCAATCTGCTGAAAAAATGGGTTTAGCAGGTTATGCCGTATTTATGTTGCTCATCGTTGCAATACATTTTGCTTTATTCTTTATTGCCTATCAGTGGATGAGTCCGCTCTTCTTGAAATTAAAATCCAGAAAATAGCCAATTGAACAATTAAAAAAGCACCTTATGGTGCTTTTTTATTAACAAATTAATCTGAGCTAAATATATACATAAGCTGCGATTAGAACAGCACAAGATGTCACATCACGCTGGTGTGTGATCTATGCGCGGCGATTATAGCAGCGCAAGGCGTACCATCATGCTGGCGTATGGTACATCAAATATAATTCATTTAAATTATCCGGAATTTCTTCAGCAATTTCATCCATCAACTGGCCATTGCGACGGAAAGATTCCATTTGCGGATCTTCTTCATCCACACCACTAAAGACCATCATTGGCAAAGTTAAATCAACTAATTGTTCTTCATGTTCAGGAGTGAACCAGGCATCTTCGTTTAAGAACATGGCATCGACAAAGCCGACACTCCAGTCACCTAAACTTGAATCCACTTCTGCTTCTTCAATTTCAAAAGGAAACTCGATTCCTTCTTCATTCGCCAGGCTTTGACGAATTGATTCTAACCAGGCTTTTACTTGAGCAATGATTTCAGCAGGCACTTTCTTATGATTGTTATCAAAAAGTTCGTCCAGCCATTTATCGAATTTCGGACCAACCGCAATTGCACATAAAAAGCCATGAGTAGCCGGAAAATCTAGACCATATTCATTCTGGTCGCCATCTAGATATTCGCTCAAAAGGTCTAAATCTAAAGCACTCATTTAAAATCCAGGTTTGTAAAATAACTGCGACATAGCATAGCATTTTAGCCTGCTATGCAGAATCCTATTTTAGTCTTCTTCATCATCAAAATCGTCGTCATCATCCAGATCATAATCAAAATCTTTCAGCTCACGCTCTAAACGACGCTGTGCAAGAAGGTCATCAATCAGACGACGTTTTTCTAACGACTCTTTAGCACTAATTTTGCTTGATACTTCATCAAAACTAACATCATCATCACTGTAGCTATCATCTAGTTCAAAATCTGTAGAAGACACTAAAACTACCTCAAGGTGAAAAAAGTGAATGGGTCTAGGCGCTATTTATCCTGCTTACGCACTCTTGTCAAGTATTTTTATTTTTTTCTCCCGCAAACCGGGTTTAATCTTGTTTTTCTCCCTAAAAATTGTGTATTTATTAGTTCCTGGAATTTCCAGCATGGACCAATAAAAACTCAACATAATTTGAGTGATCCACCCTATGGACTTGAAAAAAAAAGTTTCAGCCCAATATTGAAAACAGCTGTTAAATCAAATTTATATTTTTAAATGAAACTTGAGCAATCAATATTCAAAACAATTTTAAGCAAATTGTGCTATCATGCACGGTTTTTCACTGCCACAGATTCAACGAAGAGTAAGCAAAGATGAGCGATATGACTTCCCCTACTTCGCAAGTAGCGGCTCTGATTAGCCGAGGCAAAGAGCAAGGTTACTTAACTTACGCTGAGGTTAACGATCATCTCCCAGACTCGATCACGGAAAGCGAACAGATTGAAGACATCATTCAGATGCTTCAGGATGTCGGTATTCCTGTTCATGAACGTGCGCCTGAATCTGATGACACCATGTTCGATGGCACTAGTGCAGAAGCGACCGATGAAGTTGCCGAAGAAGAAGCGGCAGCCGTACTTGCTTCTGTTGAAAACGAACCTGGTCGCACCACAGATCCCGTACGTATGTACATGCGTGAAATGGGAACGGTTGAACTCTTAACACGTGAAGGCGAAATTAGCATTGCTAAACGCATTGAAGAAGGTATCCGTGACGTTCTGCACTCGATTGCCTACTGGCCAAATGCCGTTGAAGTTGTATTAAAAGAATATAACGATGTTACTGAAGGTGAACGTCGTCTTGCTGATATTTTATCGGGCTATTTAGACCCGGAATCTGATGAAGAAATCCCAGAAGTTTTAGAAGATGAAGCGGATATCGATGAGGATGAAGAATCAACATCTAAATCGACCAAAGATGTAAAACTGGACGATGACGAAGAAGAAGAAGCTGAAACTGAGGATGATTCTGAAGGTGAATCCGGTCCTGATCCAGAAATTGCACGTGTGCGTTTTGCTGAACTGGAAGAAGCCTGGAAAGTAACCAAAGCGACCATTGAAAAATACGGTCGTAACAGCAAACAGGCAGATGAAGCGCTTCAAGCACTGGCAACCGTGTTTATGATGTTCAAATTCACTCCGCGTCTATTTGACATCATTTCTGAAATGATTCGTGGCACCCATGAACAGATCCGCACGTCTGAACGTGAAGTAATGCGTTATGCAGTCCGCCGTGGCCGTATGGACCGTACTCAATTCCGTACGTCTTTCCCGGGGCAGGAATCAAATCCAGCCTGGTTAGATGAGCAAATTGCCAAAGCGCCAGCTGAACAAAAAACTTATTTAGAAAAAGTACGTCCCGATGTACTGGCATTCCAGCAAAAAATTGCCGACATCGAAAAAGAATTGGGTTTGAATGTTAAGGAAATCAAAGATATTTCTAAACGTATGGCAGTAGGTGAAGCAAAAGCCCGTCGTGCGAAAAAGGAAATGGTCGAAGCCAACTTGCGTCTGGTAATTTCAATTGCGAAAAAATATACCAACCGTGGTTTACAATTCCTTGACCTGATTCAAGAAGGGAACATCGGCTTGATGAAAGCGGTAGACAAGTTTGAATACCGTCGCGGTTATAAATTCTCGACTTATGCCACCTGGTGGATTCGTCAGGCAATTACCCGTTCGATTGCCGATCAGGCACGTACCATTCGTATCCCGGTACACATGATTGAAACCATCAACAAGATCAACCGTGTATCTCGTCAATTACTTCAGGAAATGGGCCGTGAACCAACCCCGGAAGAATTGGGCGAACGTCTGGAAATGGATGAAGTTAAAGTCCGTAAAGTACTTAAAATTGCCAAAGAGCCGATTTCCATGGAAACGCCAATTGGTGATGATGAAGATTCACATTTGGGTGACTTCATTGAAGATGGCAACATCACTTCTCCAATTGATGCGGCAACTTCAGAAGGCCTGAAAGAAGCAACCCGTGAAGTACTGGAAAACCTGACTGAACGTGAAGCGAAAGTCTTGAAAATGCGTTTTGGTATCGACATGCCGACTGACCACACTCTGGAAGAAGTCGGTAAACAGTTTGACGTTACCCGTGAACGTATCCGTCAGATTGAAGCCAAAGCACTACGCAAATTACGTCATCCTTCCCGTTCTGAACACTTACGTTCATTCCTGGAAAATGACTAAGACATAGTGATACGGATGGGGATTGAAAAATTATCCAACACCCCCATCTAGTATTCAGCAACACATAACGCCTGCCTCTATGCAGGCGTTTGATATATAAGTGGGACCTACTATGACCATGTTAGACCGTACACCATCTCGCGAACTTCAGGAACATCTATGGGTTTTCCCTATGGATTATCCGATCAAACTGATTGGTGAAGCCTGTGAAGAATTACATATTGCTGTTGTAGATATTTTGGTAAAACATTTTCCGGAATTTGATGGTAACAGCATCAAGGTACAACCTTCACGTACTGGAAAATATCACTCTTTAACTGCCCAAATCGTTTTTGTCGAACTGGAACAGGTACATGCTTTATATGCTGACTTGGCAGCCTGCCCATTGATTAAAACTGCACTTTAAGAGCAAAAAACACGCGTCATGCGTGTTTTTTTATTTATAAGCCAATAAAAATATTATCAATACTACGAAAAACTCTAAATCGTGCAGTGATCATCCCCTATCTTGGCATGATTTCATTATAATCCTTGCATCCTGTTGAAAATTTTTAAGGACGCACTTCACATGACTGATGCTGTTCTAAAACCCAAACTGATTATTCGTCAATTTAACCAGCTCACACCTTATCTCGACCGTTTTCAGGATATGAAACAGCTGACTGAAAACCGCAATGAGAATACGCCAGATGAACTGTGGATTTTGCAGCATCATGATGTGCTGACCCAAGGTCAAGCTGGCAAACCGGAACATATTCTGATACCCAGCAATATTCCGGTGGTACAAACGGATCGCGGTGGACAAGTCACCTGGCATGGCCCAGGCCAACTGGTAGCCTACTTTATGTTTGACCTAAACCGCTTGGGCTGGAATGTACGCACGCTGGTATCTTATGCTGAAAATTTAATGATTGGACTGCTGAACAAATATGGCATTGAAGCCTATGCCAAACCGGATGCGCCGGGCGTTTATGTCAATGAGCGCAAGATTGGTTCGCTGGGTTTTAAAATCCGCAAAGGACGCAGCTATCACGGACTGGCTCTAAATATTGATTGTGACCTGTCTGGTTTCCACACCATTAACCCCTGTGGTTATGCTGGCCTGGAGATGGTACGCATTCAGGATTTAGTTCAAGATTATCCAAAATTCGAGAACTTATGCTTCGATATCATTGAAACTTTAAACAACAGCGGTTACTTTAGTGAAGTTCAAATCATGCAACAATAATTTTGCTTTTGACATAAAAATAAATTAGAGTATTTACTCTAAACTAATAAAATATTCTTTAGATAAGGGATACACAAGTGATTTCAACCAAATCCGTTAAGCCCGCTTTACAACTGACCTATGTCAAACTCATGATGGATGTGATTGGCAGAGGTCTGGTAATGGCGAGTCAAGTCGACGCCGAAGTCAAACAGGAAGTTGCAAAATTCCCGGTGGGTTTCGTTCTATCAATGAAAGTATTTCCCCATGGCCCGGCTTTTATTGCAAAAGTCACGCAAGACCATCAATTACAATTACTGCAATCTGTAGACAGCAAACCTGACCTCACCATTACTTTTAAGCACTTAAGCCATGCCTTTTTAGTATTTTCCTTTCAGGAAAGTACCGCACAGGCCTTTGCCCATGACCGTATGATAGCCGATGGAGATATTGCATTTGCCATTCGTCTGGTCCGCTGCTTAAACAAAATGGAAGCGCTTATTTTACCTAAACTCCTTGCGGAGCTTGCTGTAAAACAATATCCGACCGAATTAAGCCTAAAAGAAAAACTGACTGGAGCTGCAAATATTTATTTGAAAGTAGCTCAATCCTATTTTAAACGGAGTGCATAACATGGCTAAGCCTTATTACGAATTTTTCTGTCCGGTCAAAGTCATTGCAGGTCATGCTGCCTTAGAACATATTCCGTTTGAACTTGCTACTTTAGGTGCCAAACGTCCTCTGATCATTACTGACAAAGGTGTACGCAGCAACAATCTGCTTGCACCAATTGAAGCAGCTTTTGAATCTACCGATGCAGTCATTGGTTATATTTTTGATGATGTTCCACCTGATTCAAGCGTACAAACCGTCCGAAATGCAGCGAAAGCTTATCGTGATAATGGTTGTGATGCGATTATTGCTGTCGGTGGCGGTTCAGTGATTGATACTTCCAAGGCAACCAATATTCTGGTGACCGAAGGTGGCGATGACCTGCTTAAATATTCAGGTGCACATAACCTGCCAAAACCGTTAAAACCATTTTTTGTGATTCCTACCACATCGGGTACGGGTTCAGAAGTGACCATGGTGGCTGTGGTATCCGATCTTGAAAAAAATGTCAAAATGCCCTTTGCATCCTATTATCTGATGCCGCATGCGGCAATTCTGGATCCGCGCATGACCCAGACTTTGCCACCACATTTAACTGCCATGACAGCCATGGATGCACTAACCCATGCAGTTGAAGCCTATACTTGCATGGCTGCCAATCCGATCAGTGATGCTTATGCGACAGCTGCCATCAAAAAAGTGAGCAACAGCCTGTTCAATGTGTTAGATAATCCAGCTGATGAGTTTGGCCGTCTGGAACTGGCACAAGCGTCCACCATGGCCGGAATTGCGTTCTCCAACTCCATGGTAGGCCTGGTGCATTCCCTTGGACATGCTTTAGGTGCAGTTGCACATTTGCCACATGGCCTGTGCATGAACCTGTTCCTGCCTTATGTGCTTGAGTACAATAAAGAGGTGAATGGCGACAAGCTTGCAGAATTATTGCTACCTTTAGCAGGTCCAGACATTTATGCGCAAACCCCTGCCCATTTACGTGCCGATAAAACCATTGCTACGATTCTGACCATGCGTGATCGCTTGTATGCACTGACGAAATTGCCACGTACTTTACGTGAAACCGACAAGATTTCAGAAGCACAATTGGATGAAGTCGCAGACAAAGCATTAAATGATGGTTCCATTATTTACAATCCGAAAGAAGCCACCTTGAATGATTTAAAAGCGATTTTAGAAAAAGCTTGGTAAACATTGAAAATTAAGCGAATATAGCTAAAAATTAGCCTGATGTTTTTTTAAGCATCAAGCTTTTACTTTATAGAAAATTAAAGTTAGTTTTTTATATCAAGTGGCATATTTTCTGCATTAAAAACTCACAAAGATATTGGCAAAACGTACCAAACTAGAGTAGATTGGCGCACTTTTGTTTTATTCATTTAGGGGGGATCGTTCGTCTCAAACGATCCTTGTAAACATGACTGATCCTTGATCAACGATAAGAGGATAACGCCGTTGACAACTATCTCTGGGACTCAATCGACAGCTAAACTGCAAAAAACGCTTGGACTCTGGCACATCATTATTATTGGTTTAGCTTATATTCAGCCAATGACATTATTTGATACCTTCGGTCTGGTTGCTGAAGAAAGCCATTACCACGTGCCAACTTCGTACATTATTGCCCTGATTGCAATACTATTTACATCTATTAGTTATGGACACATGATCCGTCGTTATCCATCATCAGGGTCGGCATATACTTATGCACAAAAATCGATTCACCCTAATGTCGGTTTTATGGTGGGCTGGTCATCATGGCTGGATTATCTACTGTCACCCATGGTCAACATCATTTTGGCAGTCATTTATCTGGAAGCCCTATTCCCTGAGGTTAACCATTGGGTTTGGGTTGTTGTACTGACCGCATTTATGACTGGCGTAAACTTGCGTGGTGCCAGATTTGTTGCCAACTTCAACGGCTTGATTGTATTGATTCAGCTGGCTGTCATCGCATACTTCACCTGGATGGTTTACTCTCTACTCGCAGGTGGGATCAATGCCGATGGTACATTAGCGAATGCCAAATACCAGTTATGGAGTCTGGAACCGTTCTGGAATGAAATGACGGCTTTGGGTCCGTTAATTACCGGTGCAACATTGCTTTGTTTCTCTTTTACTGGTTTTGACTCACTCAGCTCACTGGCAGAAGAAACCAAAGAGACTGAAAAGACTCTACCTAAAGCGATTTTCCTTACGGCACTCATCGCAGGTATTATCTTCATTATCAGTACCTATTTCATGCAAATTTACTTCCCGAACGATCCAAAGACATATTTTGAAGATGTTGCTGCAACTCAGCCGGACATTCTTCAAGCCGTTGGGGGAGTAGCGTTCAAAACTGTGGTGCTTTACTTTGCAATCGTTACGGTAATGGCATCCGGTATTTCTGCACATGCAGGTGTTTCACGCTTAATGTATGTGATGGGTCGTGATGGCGTGATCAATAAGAAAATTTTTGGTCATATTAGCCCAAAAAGCTACACACCTGTTTACAACATCCTGATTGTTGGTGGCGTGGCCTTAACTGCTGGTTTCATGGACTTGGACATCGTGATTTCAATGATCAGTTTTGGTGCCCTCACTGCCTTTACCTTTGTAAATCTGTCTGTTATTTCACGTTATGCTTTACGGGATGGACGTACCAAAAACATCAAAGACATTCTCAGCTTTGTGGTCATTCCTTTACTCGGCTTCCTGAGCATTTTTGCGATGTGGCTAGAGATTGAAGATACCGCATTAAAGTTTGGTTTATGGTGGGCAATGTTCGGTATTTTGTATCTGGGTTATAAAACCAAAGGCTTCAAACACCCCGCTCCGCAGCACAACGAGTTTGATGATACGCATTAATATTTTGATTTCATGCATAAAAAAAGACGCTCAATGCGTCTTTTTTATGCTCTAAAATTAAACCAGTTCTTTAAAACCTTGCTGACGCCATGCTTCGTATAGAATAACTGCTGTAGCATTAGACAAATTTAAACTACGTGAATTAGCAGCCATGGGTAAACGAATCCAGTGTTTTTCCGGAAACATCATACGCACATTTTCAGGCAGACCGCGTGTTTCAGGTCCCATCAACAACGCCACCGGGCGGTTTAAATTTGAGGTATGCGGAGTTTCAGAACCTTTGGTGGTTAAGGGATAGATGGCATCATTCTCAATTCCCTGTTCTTTTAAATGCGCTATACATTCTGCAAAGTTTTCCCACACTTTCATATGCGCCCACTCATGATAGTCCAGACCTGCACGTCTCAGCTTTTTATCATCCAGCTCAAAACCCAGCGGTTTAACCAGATGCAACTGCGCACCGGTATTGGCACATAAACGGATGATATTCCCGGTATTGGCAGGAATTTCAGGCTCGTATAAAACAACGTGGATCACAGGATTTCTCTACTCTTTCAATGTAACAAGACTCGAATTAGCCTTGCCACTGTAATTGTTCGCGCAATTTTACCACTTCCCCAATAATGGTCAGGGTTGGCGCTTGAATTTGATGTTCTGACACTTTTGAAGCAATATCGGCCAAGGTTCCAACCACCACTTTCTGGTCAGGGGTAGTCCCTTTGGAAATGAGTGCAACCGGCATGTCTGGACGTTGGCCATGGGCAATCAGCTGGGCACAGATTTTTTCCAGACCTACCAACCCCATATACAATACCAAGGTCTGATTTTCATACACCAGCTCACTCCAAGGTAACTCTGGTGAACCTTCTTTTAAATGTCCAGTCAGGAAGCGCACACTTTGTGCATAGTCACGATGGGTTAAAGGAATACCGGCATAGGCTGAACAACCTGAAGCCGCGGTAATCCCAGGCACTACCTGAAAAGCTACACCTGCAGCAAACAGTTCCTGAATCTCTTCACCACCACGACCAAAAATAAACGGATCACCGCCTTTTAAACGGCAGACACGTTTACCTTTTGCAGCATATTCCACCAAGAGTGCATTAATGCCTTCTTGCGGCACACTATGATTGGAGCGGGCTTTACCCACATAAACCTTTTCCGCATCACGGCGGCACAAGTCCATAATCGCAGGCGACACTAAACGATCGTAAATAACCACATCTGCCTGCTGCATCAAACGCAATGCTTTTAAGGTCAACAGTTCAGGATCACCCGGTCCTGCGCCCACCAGGTAGACTTCACCTTTTGGCGCTTTCCATTCCATTAAGGCTTGTTCAATTAAACGGTCCGCTTCAGCGATATTGTCATTAAACACCTGTTCTTTGAGTGGACTGGCATACAGGTCTTCCCAAAAAATACGGCGTTCATCTGGATTTTCAATTTTGGCTTTTACTGCGGCACGCCATTTTCCAGAAAACTCTGCCAGCTTGCCCATGCCATGCGGAATACTGGCTTCCAGTTGGGTACGAATTTGACGGGATAAAACTGGTGATTTGCCATTGGTGGCAATCGAAACCACCAAAGGAGAACGGTCGATAATAGCAGGCACCATAAAACGGCAATGCGGTAGATCATCCACACTATTCACCAGAATTTTTTCAGCTTCGCAAGCTTCAAAAACCTGTATGTTGGTCGCTTTGTCATTGGTAGCCGCAATCACCAACCGGTAAGGACGTAATGGAATATCTGGACTAAAAGATGCTTGGACATATTGCCCTTGGCTGGCACGAACAATCTCTAGTAAATCAGTTTCGATTTCAGGTGCAATCACATCAATGACTGCCCCTGCTTTTGCCAAAAGTACGGCCTTACGATAGGCAATACGCCCACCACCGACAATCAGACAAGGTTGCTGTTGCAACTTTAAAGAGATTGGAAAGATATCCACACACTACCTCAATATTTTAAATCTGACTGTCTTAAGCAATTTTCATGCACAAAATTGTGCTGTTCATAAATTTATTGATCAATCCGAAGATCAATCAATAAATTCCGCACCACCCATATATGGACGAAGTGCTTCAGGAATTTCAATTGAACCGTCTGCACGCTGGTAGTTTTCCATCACCGCAAGCAAGGTACGGCCAACAGCCAAACCAGAACCGTTCAGAGTATGCACAAATTCGGTTTTCTTCTGGTCGACACGGTAACGTGCTTTCATACGGCGGGCCTGGAAATCGCCCATATTTGAACATGAAGAGATTTCACGGTAGGTATTTTGGCTCGGCACCCAAACTTCAAGATCATAGGTCTTGGTTGAACCAAATCCCATATCACCACCACACAGAATAATTTTACGGTATGGCAGACCAAGTGCCTGCAAAATACCTTCAGCATGCCCGGTCAGTTCTTCCAAAGCCTGCATCGAATCTTCAGGTTTTACAATTTGCACCATCTCAACTTTGTCGAACTGGTGTTGACGAATCAAGCCACGGGTATCGCGACCATATGAGCCTGCTTCGCTGCGGAAACATGGCGTATGTGCGGCATATTTCAATGGCAAACGTTCAGGATCAATAATTTCGTCACGTACAAAGTTAGTGACCGGTACTTCCGCAGTCGGGATCAGGTAATATTCTTTTTCACCCTGCAATTTGAATAAATCTTCTTCAAATTTAGGCAATTGACCTGTACCGCGCAATGAATCTGCATTGACCAGATAAGGCACATAGGCTTCAGTATAACCATTTTTTAGGGTATGGGTATCCAGCATGAATTGGGTTAGCGCACGTTGTAAACGCGCCAATGGGCCTTTCAGAACACTAAAACGTGTACCGGTCAATTTGGTTGCCGTTTCAAACTCCAAACCGCCCATCCATTCACCCAGGTCAGTATGATCTTTGATTTCAAAATCAAATTGACGCGGTGTGCCCCATTTTAAAATTTCAACGTTGTCGTCTTCATCTTTACCCTCAGGTACAGATTCATGCGGCATGTTGGGAATACTCAAAGACTTGGTTTCAATTTCAGTTTGCAATTCAGCAAGTGCAACTTCAGCAGCTTTAATTTCATCACCAATGGCAGCCATACGTGCCATGATTTCAGATGCATCGCCACCAGATTTTTTAATTTGGCCAACTTGTTTAGCACCCGAATTACGTTCTGCTTGTAAAGCTTCAGTTTTCGATTGAAGCTCTTTACGGCGAGCTTCAAGTGAAGCCCACTCTTCTACATTCAGCTGTACACCACGTTTTGCCAAGGCTAAATTTACAGCCTCAATATTATTTCGGATTAATTTCGGGTCGATCATAGCCAATCTTTTGCAAAGAAAAAAACTGGCTATAGTGTAAGCGCTAAACACTAAAAAAGACAGTGATCGAGCGGACAGCTGTGGCTTATTAGAGCAAATTTATCCGATTTAAGTTGAAAAATTAAGACGATGGATACTTGGGCAAACTTGGCAGATATTCAGCTTTAATCAGTTTAGTGAGTGCAGAATAAGGCAAGGTCAGTTCAGTCATGCCTTCTGCATAGGAAGCCAGCTCATACAAGGGATAAACAAAGACAATACCATTGGCACCATAGTAAAAATTATCACTTAATTTCAGTTTTTCTCTATCTATACTGTGCTGTTCCAGCCAGATGCTGTTTGAATCATATAAAGTATTCAATAATTGCTGTTCTGCACCTTTGACCATAATATCTTGCAGTGCCAGACGCTTTTTGTTTTTCAAGTCAAAATTGACAAATTCCTGATGATACATGCCATGCGCAGCACCGGATGAATAGGTATAAGTTTGAATGGCAAAGGTTGCCCGGTCATACTGCTGACTGACAAAACGGATATAGGTCGAGCTTTGACTTAAATTGGGACTCGCTCCTTCGGCAGCATTGATCTTTTCATTGGGCGTGGTAGAAAATGCAATCGGATCGGCTTTTTTCACCCGATCGATAAAATAGTCATCCACCCATTTCAAGTTGCTCTTTACCGTCTGAATCTCATACTGGGTACAACCTTCCGCATCACAGACTTCCGGTTTGCTTAATTTCACAGGAACAACCTTGGCTTGAATTAATGGAATTGTAGAAGAAGCTTCCTGTTTTTCTACCTTAACCTGTTCCTTTTGCGGTGCAGGTCGCTCCTGACAACCTGCCATAACGAGTGCTGCCAAAGAAACCGGAACAGCCCAGAGCCATTGTTGATTCGTGCGTATTTTCATCTTATCTTAACAACCTAGTGCCTTTGATCATGCGGCTTCACTATACAAAGCCAGATCCCTGAATAACATTTAAAATATGTATCTTTAACCCTGTTTAGCTGAATAATGAGGCATTTGTATAAAAAATTGCCTGATTTTAAGATAGCTCAACCCAGTTATCGTGAAAACTCAAGGGCACATGCACACCCAGGATAATTCCTGCCTGAGACTGAAGTGTTAAATCTTACACCTTGAGAATCACTACTTTGGAAGATTCTGTATGGATATGATAGAGATAAGATAACAGATAGCCCTAGCCCTCTGCACATCCGCTGATTTTGAAATATTGTGCATTATGATGTTTAGGTTCGAGCTTGAACATATTCTTGTAGGGTGGTGCTGGGTGAATAAAAATTTCCCTCATTTTTAACAGCATATCCAATAAAAAAGCAGCCACACAGGACTGCTTTTCAATTTATGACGAACTCATAATTAAATATTATAAATCAATATATTATTGATCAATAATATCGGTACCTTTTGGTGGTGTAAAATTGAAGGTTGAAGAAGCAATCGATGGATTCAATTTCACATTATTAAAGCGCACATAGGTGGTTTGCCCCAATGAATCCTGCAAAATCATCAAACTTGGGGCCTTGTTCGCGCCAAAACTAATGGTCAGGCTTTGGAATGCACTGTCTTTCACTTTAGGGTACAAGGTGTAATAGGTCTTGCCTTTATCTGGTTGAGTGACACGATAAGACTTCATAATCTGACTGGTATTCCCCGACAATAATAACGCAGGCGTATTTGCCACCTGTTCATCCAGACTTTGACGGACGGCTTGCTGTAAATCGGGATCATAAATCCATACGGTTTTACCGGAAGTCACAATGGTCTGTTTGGCTGGACTGGTAGTTTCCCAGAAGAACTTGCCAGGACGAGCCACTTTCATCACCCCTTTAAAGGTTTGATTCATGTGTTGTCCGGTCAAGCCTTTTTTCTGCGGGGCTTTACCAGCAGAAGTCGCTTTTGTGGTTTGTTCAAAGTTAGCAGACAATGTGCGAATATTACTTAACTGCTTGACCAGATTGTTGGTTGCTTGCTGCTCCGATGCTGCTACAGGGGCAGCAAAAACAGTTGTACTCATTACCGGTGCAAGCGTTACAGCACCCAAGGTCATCGCACACAGAGTTTTACGAAGCATTTTCATATCATCACCTTTTTTTATTTGCAGTATCGCAATTTGTTCAATGCGTCCATCTTAAACCAATTTTTAATCCTAATAATTGAGAAAATAAGAAGTTTTGTATTGTTATTAATAGCCAATGTAGCCATTTCTACATCATGATGAAGATGGCAACCATTATTTCACCGATTTACAGACATAAAAAAACCCACATCAAATGTGGGTTTTTCGTACCATTAAAACTTATGCAGTTTCAACAGATACATAGCGACGGCCAAATTGACCTTTCACTTCGAATTTGATCACGCCATCAGCGGTAGCAAATAAAGTATGGTCACGGCCCATACCTACGTTTGCACCAGCGTGGAATTCTGTACCACGTTGACGAACGATAATGTTACCCGCAGTCACAGATTGACCACCGTACATTTTAACACCTAGCATTTTAGGGTTCGAGTCACGACCGTTACGTGTCGATCCACCAGCCTTTTTAGTAGCCATGTTTCATAATCCTCGTAATTAGCCTGAAATAGCAGTAATTTTCAACTCGGTAAACCATTGACGGTGACCTTGTTGTTTACGGTAATGTTTACGACGACGCATTTTAACAATACGGATTTTGTCGTGACGACCGTGGCTAACTACTTCAGCAGTTACTGTCGCACCAGCAACAACTGGAGCACCAATTTGAATGCTTTCGCCGTTTACAAGCATTAATACGTCATCAAACGTAATAGTTGTACCAGTTTCAGCTTTCAACAATTCTACTTTAAGGGTTTCACCCTCAACCACACGGTGTTGTTTACCACCGCTTTGGATTACTGCGTACATAATGTACTCCAAACATGCCCGTGTCGTCGTGCCGATAAAGGAATATATCGATCTTAATACGAACGCCACTGGGGGGATATATAAGGGCAAACATATTAAGTGATAATAAATCAAACAACAAGCCATTTAAGCGTTTTTTTGCACTTTGTCCGCAGTTTATTTTATAAACGATCAAAGCGTATTAAAAATGACCCTTTAGCTATGTATGTAGAGCTGACGTTTTGTCAATGTAATAGATTTTTAAACTCAATTCGCTAGTATAAAAACCCGAGTGCCAGTTCCATCACACATCTGGCTGGATAATAATAATGCGGTTAAATTTAAAACCATTTGCCTAGTCAGGTTTTAAACAACTATATTAAGATCTTCGCCTTATATCAGCTATAGTTGTTAAACTATAAATAAGCAATTCAATTTTTAGAGGTTTCTCTTCATATGGCCATCGATTTTAAGCAAGACATTCTCGCTCCTGTTGCTTCAGACTTTGCTGCGATGGACACATTTATCAATGAAGGAATCACTTCAAAAGTTGCCTTGGTGATGGCGGTAAGTAAACACGTGGTTGAAGCAGGCGGCAAACGTATGCGCCCAATCATGTGCCTATTGGCAGCCAAAGCCTGCGGCGCAGAAGATATCGAACGCCAGCGTAAACTGGCAGCGATTATTGAAATGCTGCATACCGCAACGCTGGTCCATGATGATGTAGTGGATGAATCAGGCTTGCGCCGCGGTCGTCCTACAGCCAATGCTACATGGAACAACCAAACTGCGGTTCTGGTCGGTGACTTTCTGATTTCCCGTGCTTTCGATTTACTGGTCGACCTGAATGACATGACCCTGCTAAAGGACTTTTCTACCGGTACCTGTGAAATTGCCGAAGGTGAGGTGTTGCAACTGCAAGCACAGCATCAGCCTGAAACCACCGAAAAGACGTATCTCGACATTATTCATGGTAAAACTTCGCGCCTATTTGAACTGGCCACTGAAGGTGCTGCCATTTTATCGGGCACGCCACAATACCGTGAACCCCTGCGCGTCTTTGCCGGTCACTTTGGCAATGCCTTTCAGATTATTGATGATATTTTAGACTATACTTCCGATGCGGAAACATTAGGTAAAAATATTGGTGATGATTTAATGGAAGGTAAACCGACTTTGCCATTAATCTCTGCCTTGCAAAAAACCACCGATGAAGAACATGAAATTGTTCGTCGTAGTATTGCCACCGGCGGTCTTAACCAGTTGGAACGGGTAATCGAGATTGTGCAAAGCTGTGGTGCTCTGGATTATTGCCGCCAACGTGCCACTGAAGAAACACAATTTGCACTGAACGCATTAGATGCACTTCCTGAGAGTGAATATCGCCAGGCACTGATTAATTTGGCGCAGCTTGCCCTCAACCGGATTCAATAACGGGATTTGAAAAATATAGTTTTAACCCTCGCCTATGCATATAAATTTTAATGATCTATTTTTAAAAATGCAGGAGCAGCTTGAATCCAGTCAGGCTGTTCTTGATGATTCACTGCTGATTGAGCTGGTGAACCGGATTCGCCCAGATGACTCGACCAATCTTGACGAAATTAACCATAAATTCCAGGCTTTTATCCAGGCACTGCTGCTTACACCCCATGCAGTTACTACCTTTCAGAATTTTATCTTAAAACTTATTAACCAATACAAGCAAACCAGTTTATATGCCGATACTGGCATTTTGTCTTTGGATGGTTTCTGGAATCAGCTCGCTCAGCGCCTGGGGGCGCATTTTCTTCCCCTGATTAATGATCAAAGCCAACTGCAAGATTTGGTACGGCGTGTTTTTTATCAGCGTAGTGACAAATACTGGCTGGATAGCATTGTCGATGCAGACTGGCAAAAACTCTTTGCTTTGATCAATCAGGGTCACAGCAATCAGCAAGACAAGCTTAAAATTAAAAGTGAGCTGATCAAGGCCATTACCATTTTATCTTACCGGATTAGTGGCATTGGGCTGTATCCGGAATTTATTAACGCCCATCCGGAACTTACCGAATATGAATCGCCGTTCTTGGTACAAAACCGGGAAATCAATGAATTTATCCAGCATTACAAGGCACTGCATCAAAACACCGATCCGATGGCCTTAATTGTTCCTCCAGACGCATCTCAAGCTTTGGTCATGATTGAGCAATGTCGGGATGTGGTATTAAAAATTCGTCGTGCCACCAAAAGAATTGGTGTGAGTTTAAGCCTGACCTATCTACTGTCATTACTGGAACAATGTCTGGACCGTATTGAACTGTTACTTAATCTGATTATGGATGAAGACCAGCTTCGCTATGAATCTTTAGGCTTGTTGCTGGTCGATATCACCCATGCCATTTATAGCGAGCGCAGTGTCCGGTCACTTTTAGCCTCCAATAGCGAACTGATTGCATTACAGGTCACCGAGAATGCCAGTAAAACCGGTGAACACTATGTAAGTACCGACAAGCAAGGTTTCTGGTCGATGTATAAATCGGCTGCAGGTGCCGGTGTCATTATTGCCACGATGGCCAGCTTAAAAATATTGGCTGCGCGAATGGCCATGGCACCCATCATGCAGGCCTTAGTCTTTAGCATGAATTATTCGTTCGGGTTTATGCTGATTCATGTCTTGCATTTTACCGTTGCCACCAAACAGCCCGCCATGACTGCCGCAGCACTTGCAGCAACGGTACAACAGACCAAAGGCTCTAAAACCACACAGATTGCTGAACTTGCCGCACTGATCATTAACATCATCCGCACCCAGTTCATTGCCATTCTAGGTAATATTTCCATTGCCATTCCTACTGCGGCCGTCATCACCCTGCTCTGGCAGTACGGCATGGATGAACCGCTTTTAACTCATGTCAAAGCCACCAAAACCTTACATTCCCTCAATCCATTTACCTCACTGGCCATTCCTCATGCAGCGATTGCCGGGGTGTGTCTATTCTTTTCAGGACTGATTGCCGGCTATTTTGACAACATGGCGGTGTACCGTAAGGTGGGTCCACGTTTACAGGCCCATGCAAACTTAAAACAGTTATTGGGGCAAGAACGCCTGAATAAATTTGCCGCCTATATCGAACGCAATTTAGGCGCATTAGCGGGGAACTTCCTGTTCGGAATCATGCTTGGCAGTATGGGCACCATCGGTTTTATTTTAGGGCTACCTCTGGATATTCGCCACATTGCCTTTGCTTCAGCCAACTTTATTCAGGGTTTGATTTGTATTAATGGCAGCCCTGAAATTGGCTTGATTATTGTGTCATTTTTAGGTGTATTGTTAATTGGTTTGACCAACCTGTTTGTGAGTTTTACTTTAACGATTATTGTCGCGTTACGTGCTCGCCGCGTTCGCTTTGAACAATGGAAGCCATTGGCCAAACTGGTACTCACCCACTTCCTGACTCGCCCCAGTGACTTTTTTTGGCCGCCAAAAACTCCATTAGAAGTAGATGAATTTTCAACACCGCAAAAATCGGCACTCAAGTAATTTGCTATTTTTGTTTTACTTCATGTTAAAAAATCGGTAAAAAGAAAAGCATAATTTACACATACTTGAAATAAAGTGTACTGATGAGTACACTTTAACCATTCATTAGTCATGCTTCAATCGACTAAGATAACAAAGGTTGCTTACATGCCTTATCTGTTGCTTGGTGTAGGATTTTTCTTATTTATTTTCAGCATATTAATGTTGGTTACGCCATTCTTGAATCACTTCGACTGGGTGATGATTGAATGGTTGAGCCAGCATCGTAGCGTGCCACTAAATAGAATATTCATCACACTTTCGACTATAGGCGGTATGCCATTTGTGTTATTTTTAACCACAGTCTGGTGTTTACAGCAGGCATGGTATAAAAAATTTACAAATGTTGTTTTTATTGGCATGGGGCTGATCGGAAGTACTGCCACGGTTTGGCTACTTAAATATGTAATTTCAAGACCTCGCCCACCCGAAATGTATCATCTGGTTGCAAGCTATGGTGCTGCATTTCCCAGTGCGCATAGCCTTTATGCCGCAACTTTGGGTTGTCTTGCAATTTATCTCAGTCAAAAACATCCCCAGCACATACTGGTTTGTATATGTGCTTTTATCTGGCTGTTTGTTATGGGAATTTCCAGGGTTTATCTGGGCGTGCATTTCCCCTCTGATGTCTTGGCGGGTTGGAGCATAAGTTTTATTTGGATCACACTACTTTATCTGCTGTATGCCAAATTAAGTAGAGAAAAAAGAAATTAGTTTTAGAGAAGAATCTAATCGAGGTGGAACAATGATGTCTGCAAAGCTATGGGCACCCGCCCTTACCGCTTGCGCATTAGCAACAAGTATTGCACTTGTTGGTTGTAGCAAAGATCCCAAGGATGCGCAGCAAGCTGCAGCAGCCCAAAAAATGCCACCGGCTGAAGTCGGTGTCATTGTTGCTCAACCCCAAAGCGTAGAGCAATCGGTAGAACTTTCTGGTCGTATGACGGCATTTGAAATTTCTGAAGTCCGTCCACAAACCAGTGGTGTCATTCTTAAACGTCTGTTTACTGAAGGAAGTTATGTCCGTCAAGGACAGGCACTGTATGAAATTGACTCGCGAACCAACCGTGAAACTGTCGCCAGTGCACGTGCTGCGCTCAACCGTCAGCAGGCCAACTTAAACCTATTACGCGTGAAAGAAGGACGTTACCGTCAACTTGTCGGCACCAATGCCATTTCAAAACAAGAATATGATGATATTGCTGCACAAGTAAAACTGGCTGAAGCGGATGTCGCGGCAACCCAGGCCGAACTTAAAAATGCAGAAATCAACCTCGGTTATTCTACCGTTCGTTCACCTATTTCAGGTCAAACCAACCGTTCAAGCGTCACTGTAGGTGCCCTGGTTACCGCAAGCCAGGAAGCACCTTTAGTGACAGTGCAACGCTTGGATCCGATTTATGTCGACATTAACCAGTCGAGTGCCGAGCTGCTGCGTTTACGTCAACAGTTGAGCCAAGGCAATTTGGGTAGCAGCAACAATACTAAAGTGAAGCTTAAGCTTGAAGATGGCAGTTATTACCCAATTGAAGGTCGTCTTGCATTTTCCGATGCCAGTGTGAATCCGGAAACCGGTACGGTAACGCTGCGTGCTGTGTTCCAGAACCCGAACCATTTACTGCTTCCAGGCATGTATGCAACTGCTCAAATCGTGCAAGGGGTTATTCCGAATGCCATGCTGATTCCTCAGGCAGCGATTACCCGTACCCCAACAGGTCAGGCGATTGCCATGATCGTGAATGCCAAAGGTGTGGTTGAAACACGTCCGGTTGAAACTGCCGGTGTGCAAGGCAAAGACTGGATTGTGACCAAAGGCTTGCAAACGGGTGAAAAAGTCATTGTTGATGGTATTGCCAAGGTGAAAGAAGGCGCAACCGTGGTTGCCAAACCTTACCAGCCTCAAGCTGCAGCACCTCAGGGTGCAGGTCAGCCTGCGGCAGATGCAAATAAAGCAGGCCAACCTGCTGGCCAAGCACAACCTAAAACTGAACAAAAAGCTACTTCAAATGCATAAGGGGTAGACTGAATGGCTCACTTTTTTATTCATCGCCCGATTTTTGCCTGGGTGATTGCATTGGTGATTATGCTGGCGGGTATTTTAACCCTCAGCAAAATGCCCATTGCACAATATCCGACCATTGCACCGCCAACGGTAACCATTGCTGCGACCTATCCAGGTGCATCTGCTGAAACTGTAGAAAATACAGTGACCCAAATTATTGAACAGCAAATGAACGGTCTGGATGGCTTACGCTATATTTCGTCCAACAGTGCTGGTAATGGTCAGGCATCTATTGCATTGAACTTTGAACAAGGCATTGATCCTGATATTGCACAAGTTCAGGTGCAAAACAAATTACAGTCCGCAACTGCCCTTCTGCCTGAAGATGTACAGCGTCAGGGCCTCAAGGTGACCAAATCGGGTGCCAGCTTCCTGCAGGTAGTTGCATTCTACTCGCCAGATGGTTCACTCTCTGATGCCGACATCAAAGACTACGTCAACTCGAATATTTCTGAACCGCTAAGCCGTGTAGCTGGTGTAGGTGAAGTTCAGGTCTTTGGTGGTTCTTATGCCATGCGTATCTGGCTCGACCCAGCAAAACTCAGCAGTTACCAGCTGACTCCAAGTGATGTTGTGACTGCACTGCGCACCCAGAACGCACAGGTTGCGGTAGGTCAACTCGGTGGTGCACCTGCTGTTGAAGGCCAGGTACTAAATGCCACTGTAAATGCACAAAGCCTGTTGCAAACACCTGAACAGTTCCGTGCCATTTTCTTGAAAAATGCCGGTTCCGGTGCAAAAGTGACTGTGGGTGATGTAGCTAAAGTTGAATTAGGCTCTGACACCTATCAGTTCCGGTCTAAATTCAACGGCAAGCCTGCTGGCGGTGTAGCAATTAAACTGGCTACCGGTGCAAATGCACTCGACACGGCAACTGCAGTAGAAGAGCGCTTGCAACAACTGCGCAAAAACTATCCAAGCGGTTTGAAAGACCAGTTGGCATTTGATACCACGCCGTTTATCAAACTTTCGATTGAAAGTGTGGTTCACACCTTAATTGAAGCGATTGTGCTGGTATTCCTGGTGATGTTCCTGTTCTTGCAGAACTGGCGAGCAACGCTGATTCCAACCATGGCCGTGCCTGTAGTGGTGTTGGGTACTTTTGCCATCATCAACCTGTTTGGCTTCTCGATTAACACCCTCACCATGTTTGCCATGGTCCTTGCAATTGGTTTGCTGGTGGATGATGCGATTGTTGTGGTCGAAAACGTGGAACGGGTAATGCAGGAAGAACATCTCGATCCGGTTACGGCGACTGAAAAGTCGATGCAACAGATTTCGGGTGCCCTGATCGGTATTACGACAGTATTAACCGCAGTATTCGTACCGATGGCATTCTTCAGTGGTACGACCGGTGTAATTTATCGCCAGTTCTCGATCACACTTGTGACCGCGATGATTTTATCCCTGGCCATTGCCCTGACCTTCACTCCTGCACTTTGTGCAACCTTGCTGAAACAGCATGATAAAGACAAGCCGGAAAGCAATGGTGTGTTCGCTCGCTTTTTCCGCTGGTTTAACCATGGCTTTGACCGCTTATCAGTCGGTTACCAGAAATGGGTAGGCAAACTGCTAATTCATAAAATCATTGCGGGTGCCATTTATGCTGTGGTCATCGCTGGTTTGCTGTTCATGTTTAAGAACCTGCCAAGTTCATTCCTGCCAAATGAAGACCAGGGTGTAGTAATGACGCTAGTTCAGCTTCCACCGAATGCCACACTTGATCGTACCGAAAAAGTGATTGATCAAATGAATGGTTTCTTTATGGAAGGTGAAAAGGCCAATGTCGATTCTATCTTCAGCGTTGCGGGCTTCTCATTCACGGGTATCGGTCAGAATGCCGGTTTAGCCTTCATTAAGTTAAAAGACTGGAGTGAGCGTACAACACCTGAATCTCAAATCGGTGCCATCATCCAGCGTGGTATGGCCCTGAACGTGATTGCCAAAGATGCCTCTTACGTGATGCCGTTGCAGCTTCCTGCAATGCCGGAACTGGGTGTTTCTGCCGGCTTTAACTTGCAGTTGAAAGATGCTGCAGGTAGTGGTCACGAAAAACTGATTACTGCCCGTAACATGATTCTGGGTATGGCAGCACAAGATAAACGTCTTGTCGGTGTGCGTCCGAACGGCCAGGAAGATACGCCGCAATACAAAATTTATGTTGATAATGAAAAAGCCAGCGCTATGGGCGTCAGTATTTCTGAAATCAACAGTACCATGAGTATTGCCTGGGGTGGTTCATACATTAATGACTTTATTGACCGCGGTCGCGTGAAAAAAGTCTATGTTCAGGCGGTACCCGATGCGCGTATGATGCCAGAAGATTTAAACAAGTGGTACGTACGTAACAACCTGGGACAAATGGTGCCGTTCTCTGCCTTTGCAACCGGTGAATGGACCTATGGTTCGCCACGTCTTGAACGTTATAACGGTATTGCATCGGTGAATATTCAGGGTACTCCTGCACCGGGCGTCAGCTCTGGTGATGCAATGCTCGCCATGGAAGAAATCATTGCTAAACTGCCACAAATGGGCATGAGCGGTTTTGACTATGAATGGACAGGTTTATCTTTAGAAGAACGTGAAGCAGGTTCGCAAACTGCGGGTCTATACGGGCTTTCTATGCTAATCGTGTTCCTGTGTCTTGCTGCATTGTATGAAAGCTGGTCTATTCCATTCTCGGTACTGTTGGTGATTCCTTTAGGTATTGTCGGTGCAATTGGCTTGACCTTCCTCGGCATGATCGTACTGAAAGATCCAAACTTGTCGAATAACATTTACTTCCAGGTCGCGATTATTGCCGTCATTGGTTTGGCTGCGAAGAATGCGATCCTGATTGTAGAATTCGCCAAGGAGCTGCAGGAAGATAAAGGCGAGCCTCTACTTGAAGCGACGCTTCATGCAGCGAAAATGCGTTTACGTCCAATTATTATGACCACCCTGGCCTTCGGTTTTGGTGTACTTCCGCTTGCCCTGGCTGCAGGTGCAGGTGCAGGTAGCCAGCACTCGGTCGGATATGGTGTACTGGGTGGCGTAATCAGTTCGACTTTATTGGGTATCTTCTTTATTCCGGTGTTCTACGTCTGGATTCGAAGTATCTTTAAATACAAACCTAAAAACCAAAATAATCAGGAGCAAGCATCGTGATGCAAAAGGTATGGTCTATTTCAGGTCGTAGCATTGCGGTATCTGCACTTGCGCTTGCTTTGACAGCCTGTCAAAGCATGCGTGGCCCAGAGCCCGTAGCTCAAGCAAATATTCCGGAACAGGGTTATTTAACCGCAAGTTCTGGACCTTCAATTGCTGAACAAGGTTATAAAGACTTTTTTGCCGATCCACGCTTGCTTCAAGTGCTTGATCTGGCATTGGCTAATAACCGTGATTTGCGTACTTCAACGTTGAATATTCAGCATGCACAGCAGCAGTACCAGATTACCCAGAACAACCAGCTGCCAACCATTGGTGCCAGTGGCAGTGTGCTGCGTCAGGACACAATGAACACCAAGGGTGCGATGACCAGCTACAATGTCGGCTTAGGTGTGACTGCCTATGAGCTGGATTTCTGGGGCCGCGTGCGCAGCTTGAAAGATAATGCTTTAGATACGTATTTAGCGACTTCAAGTGCGCGTGATGCGACTCAAATTGCATTGATAGGTCAGGTTGCACAAGCCTGGTTAAATTATTCGTTTGCCAATGCCAATTTAAAACTTGCCGAGCAAACGCTGAAAGCCCAGCTTGAGTCTTATAACCTCAATAAAAAACGTTTCGATGTCGGTATCGACAGTGAAGTTCCTGTGCGTCAGGCACAAATTTCTGTAGAAACGGCCCGTAACGATGTTGCCAATTACAAGACCCAGATTGCCCAGGCACAAAACCTGCTCAATTTGCTGGTTGGTCAGGCGGTTCCTGCAAACCTCTTGCCAAATCAACGTGTCACGCGTATTACCAGCAGCAATGCTTTAACTGCAGGCTTAGCAAGTGACTTGTTAAATAACCGTCCTGATGTCCGTGCTGCTGAATATAAACTTTCTGCAGCAGGTGCCAATATTGGTGCAGCCAAAGCACGCATGTTCCCGACCATCAGTCTGACCGGCAACGCAGGCTATGCCTCAACCAGCTTGAGCGACCTGTTTAAATCGGGTGGATTTGTCTGGTCAATTGGTCCAAGTATCGACCTGCCAATCTTCGATTGGGGCACACGTAAAGCTAACATCAAGATTTCAGAAACAGACCAGCAAATTGCCTTATCTGATTATGAAAAATCCATTCAGTCCGCTTTCCGCGAAGTGAATGATGCCTTGGCCATGCGTCAAAATATTGGTGACCGTCTGGCAGCGCAGCGCCGTCTGGTGGATGCAACCAATACCACTTACCGGTTGTCGAATGCCCGCTTCCGTGCCGGTATTGACAGCTACCTGACTGTACTGGATGCACAACGTGCCTCTTATGCTGCTGAACAGGGTCTATTGTTGCTTGAACAAGCCAACATGAATAACCAGGTTGAATTGTATAAGACTCTGGGTGGCGGTCTGAAAGCCAACACCGGTGATGCCGTTCAACAGGCACCTTCTTCGGCTGAACGCAAAGCGGCAAACAGCGCTCAGTAATGTTCAAATATGATAAAAAAGCCTGCGCCATGCAGGCTTTTTTATTGCTTTTTTAAACATGATTTCCTATCTTCAATAGATCCCATTTCATTTGAATATCAAAAAAATGCTGCTGAGTAATTTAGAAACCGTTCCAGGTCATACCATTAGCCGACAAATTGATGTGGTCTATGGCAGCACTGTGCGTAGTAAACATGTAGGACGTGACCTGCTGGCAGGCTTAAAAAATATTGTTGGTGGTGAACTGACGGCCTATACTGAACTGCTGGAAGAGTCGCGGCAGGAAGCCATGAACCGCATGATTGAAAAGGCCAGATTAATGGGCGCCAATGCCGTGGTTGGCATCCGTTTTTCAACCTCCAATATTGCCCAAGGTGCTTCGGAACTTTTTGTGTATGGCACAGCAGTTGTGGTGGAGCCAAACATTCCTAAACTTCCCGATCCATTTCAAGCGCAGGTCTAAGTGATGGATGGGTTAATTCTCCAGATAGTTGTTTTTGCCATTTTATTTGCACTCGGTTTTGGTTTCGGCAGATACAATGAACGCAAGCACCTGGATTCACTGGCGGAAAATGAACAGCGTTTGGCTTATATCACCCTGGATAATAGCCGTTTTAAAATATCTTCATATCCGGGGCAACTGGTGAGCAGCAATGTAGTAATTTCGCATGATTACTTTAAATATGTGATTGCCAATATCCAGAACTTTTTCGGTGGTCGTCTGACCAGTTATGAAAGTGTGGTGGAACGTGCCCGACGTGAAGCGATTGTCCGCTTGAAACTGGAAGCCGAGAAAATCGGTGCAACCCAGATTATGGGCTTACGCCTCAGTACCACAGAGATGGGCATGCAAGGCGGAATGGTGGAAGTGTTTGCCTATGGAACGGCGATTCAACTATAAGCCTAATCCTCCCCCGATAAAAGCAAAGTCCCTCTTTATTAAAGAGGGATTTAGGGAGATTATTGATAAATCTCCGGTTGCAGATTCGAAATATATTTCAAGTGCTCAAGGGAGGGATTATATCGTGACTAACATTTTACTATTTAGAATCCCCCTAAGTCCCCCTTTTGCAAAGGGGGACTTTAAAGCTTCTTCTTTTAAAATAGAAAGAGCTTTAATTATTTTACCTTAGCCTTGCGGATCATTTTATACAGGGTACTTGGCGATAAGCGTGACATCCATACCCCCAGTTTTTCTTTGGTTCCACCCACCACAATGTATTCTTCACCGTTCAGCAAAGCACTCAGCACGGTTTTGGCAAACGCTTCTGGCTCCAGACCATTTTCAATCGCTTCATCCTGATGCCCCTGCGGTTTGCCTTCTCCATTTAAGGCGTTGAAAGACACATTGGTTTTGACAAAACCCGGAAACACCACACTGACATGAACACCCTCTTGTGCCACCTCTGCGCGCAAGCTATTGGCCCACATGTGGATGGCCGCTTTTGCCGCTGAATATGAAGCACGGTACTGGGTACCCAATAAACCCGCCACGCTAGAAACAAAGATAATCCGTCCCGAATTTTGTTGCAGGAAGGTCGGCAAAACAGTTTTGGTCAGAAAAACTTGCGAAAAATAATCCACTTCCATAATGGCACGTTCAGTTTGCATGGTGGTGTCGGCAATTAAGGCTCGCTGGCTTAGGCCGGCATTATTAATTAACCAGTCAATACTCCCTTTCTGGTTCAGCACTTGCTCATAAGCATGACGAACCTGATTTTCATCAGTAATATCGGCAGCGACACAAATATGCTGATCAGGATGAGGTAAGCTTAAACGGACGTTTTCCAGTTCATCGATACGGCGTGCAGTCAGTACCACCTGTGCACCCTGCAAAGCACACTCCTGAGCAAGAGCCTTGCCTAAACCTGAAGATGCACCGGTAATCCATACCACTTTGTTGTTTAAACTGTCCTGCTGCGCCATGTTATGCTTCCTGTTTTAAATTACATTTCAGAATGGTTTGATCTATCATTTTTGGGCTCTGGGTTCAAAAACATCAGAAAATGATCAAGATAACGATGAGTATCTTGAGCATCATAATAAGTTCCAATTTTTTCCAAACGTTTATAGCCCATTTGCGTGGTCAAATGAATCACACCATTCAGGGTTTTATCAACCACTAAATTGAATTTCAACATTTTTTTAGGCTCACGTAACAAATAGGTCACGCCTTGATCGACCATTTCGGTAAAAGCTTTCAAGGCAGGTGAAACATATTGGCTATTTCCACTCTTGACTTGTTCCACACAACCTAACAGTTCCACCACCAGCACATGATCAACCTGATAGGAAATGTAGTATTGATCATTTTTTTCATGTGCCATTTCAATCAAATAATTGACCATTGGAGTGAGGCGGTCATTACCAAAAAATGACACCGACCACGGCATATATTTACGTACCGTATCTAAAATCTGTTGCACCACTTTTTCAGATTCCCGGTCACTGGAGGTAGATAAACGGGCAATTTCACCAAACACCTGATCAACAATTTCACAGGAGATATCCGCCAAGACTTCACCCAGCGGTTTCGCCAGACTTTCGCTTTTTCCCTGATTGAGTTGCTGGTGAATCTGCTGGAACCGTTGATGTGTTTCTGATTTTAATTTTAAAGAAATCATATAATTCATGGTGATCATCTCCTTTTTAGTATTGTTCTGCGATCATCTGCGCTGTTTTTATAATACTCTCATCATAGAACCGAATTATGTATGTGCCAAATGCTTAATTTTTGCATTTTCTTTAGCTGTCTCATCTGTCATTTTTTTTGCTACAATAACTGCAATTTTTTATTCACTTTTGATCTGTTTTCACTATGACTGATTCTGCGCAAAATATTGCTACGACCTACGATCCTACCGAGATCGAGAAAAAATGGTACCAAACTTGGGAAGAGCGCGGTTACTTCAAGCCGTCTGAAAAAGGCGAATCATTCTGTATCATGATTCCGCCACCAAACGTCACCGGTAGCTTGCACATGGGTCATGGTTTTAACAATGCCATCATGGATGCACTGACCCGTTTTAACCGTATGTCAGGCAAAAATACCTTATGGCAACCGGGTACGGACCATGCCGGTATTGCAACGCAAATGGTGGTAGAGCGTCAGTTGGGTGCAGAAGGCATCAGCCGTCATGACCTGGGCCGTGAAAAGTTCATCGAAAAAGTCTGGGAATGGAAAGAACAGTCTGGCGGTAACATTACCCGCCAAATCCGTCGTTTAGGTTCTTCGGTTGACTGGTCACGTGAACGCTTCACCATGGATGAAGGTTTATCCAATGCAGTGAAAGAAGTGTTTGTCAAACTGCATGAAGAAGGTTTGATCTACCGTGGTAAACGCTTAGTTAACTGGGATCCAAAACTGCAAACTGCACTGTCTGATCTGGAAGTAGAATCAGATAAAGAAGAAGCAGGTTCATTGTGGCACTTCAAATATTTCTTTGAAGACAAATCCCTGCGCACGCATGATGGTAAAGATTACATCGTAGTAGCAACGACTCGTCCTGAAACCTTGCTGGGTGATACAGCAGTTGCAGTTGCGCTGGATGATGAGCGTTATGCAGCGCTTGTTGGCAAGAACATCATCCTGCCAATTACAGGTCGTGCAGTTCCAATCGTTAAAGATGAATATGTAGACAAAGAATTCGGAACCGGCTGTGTGAAAATCACCCCTGCACATGACTTCAATGACTATGAAGTGGGTAAACGCTGCGAATTGCCAATCATCAACATCTTCAACAAAAATGCTGAAGTATTGGCTGAATTTGAATACATCGCGAAAGCGGGTAAGCAAATTTCTAAAACCATTCCTGCCCCTGCGGACTACATTGGTTTAGAACGTTTTGAAGCACGTAAAAAGTTAGTAGAACAAGCTGAAGCGGAAGGCTGGTTAGACCAAATCCAACCATATACGCTTAAACCACCTCGTGGTGACCGTTCGGGCGTGATCGTTGAGCCTCTATTGACAGACCAATGGTATGTGAAGATTGCGCCGCTTGCGAAACCTGCGATTGAAGCGGTTCAAGACGGTCGTATTAAGTTCGTACCTGAACAGTACAGCAACATGTACATGGCATGGATGAACAATATCCAAGACTGGTGTATCTCTCGTCAATTGTGGTGGGGTCATCGTATCCCGGCTTGGTACGATGCAGAAGGTAATGTATATGTTGGTCGTGACGAAGCTGAAGTTCGTTCGAAAAACAACATTCCTGCCGATGTTGAATTGAACCAAGACGAAGATGTATTGGATACATGGTTCTCTTCAGGTCTTTGGACATTCTCAACCTTAGGTTGGACTGGCGATGCCAAGAAAGATGCAGAAAACTACTTCTTAAATACGTTCCACCCGACTGATGTATTGGTGACTGGCTTTGACATCATCTTCTTCTGGGTAGCCCGCATGATCATGATGACCATGCACTTCATGAAGAATGAAGATGGTACGCCACAAGTGCCGTTCAAAACTGTGTATGTACACGGTCTGGTACGTGATGGCGAAGGCCAGAAGATGTCTAAATCTAAGGGGAACGTGCTTGACCCATTAGATTTGATTGATGGTGTTGATCTAGAAACTCTAGTACAAAAACGTACCACTGGTTTGATGAACCCGAAACAGGCTTCGAAGATTGAAAAATCAACCCGTAAAGAGTTCCCTGAAGGTATTCAGGCGTATGGTACGGATGCGGTTCGTTTCACCTTCTGCGCACTGGCCAACACCGGTCGTGACATCAAGTTCGACATGAAACGTGTTGAAGGTTACCGTAACTTTGCCAACAAAATCTGGAACGGTACGCGTTTCGTTATGATGAACGTGGAAGGTCAAACGGTAGGTCAAACGGCTCGTCCTGATCTTTGGGAATTGCCTGAACAGTGGATCATCAGCCGTCTGCAAAAAGCGACTGCTGCGGTACAAACTGCATTTGCAACCTATCGTTTAGACTTAGCTGCACAAGCGATTTACGAGTTCATCTGGAATGAATACTGTGACTGGTATGTAGAACTGACTAAACCTGTTCTGAACGATGAAAATGTATCTGAAGAGCGTAAAGCGGAAGTTCGTCGTGTATTGCTTGCGGTGATGGAAGCATCTTTACGTCTTGCACATCCATTAATGCCTTACCTGACTGAAGAAATTTGGCAAACGCTTGCACCTAAACTTGGCATCACTGGCGAAACGATTATGCTTGCGCAGTACCCGACTGCGGATGAGTCGTTGATGAATGACCAGGCTGAAGCAGATATGCAATGGCTACAAGGTTTGATTGGTGCGGTTCGTAACATCCGTGGTGAGATGGGCTTAGGTAATGCACGTTTGTTGCCTGTTCTTCTGCAAAATACCACTGAAGCTGAAAAAGCACAGATCACTCGTATTGAAGCGCTGTTCAAAGCACTGGCGAAAGTTGAAAGCATCACCTTCTTGGCTGATGGCGAACAACCACCTTTGTCATCATCTTCTGTTGTAGGTCATGTATCTGTATACGTTCCAATGAAGGGCTTGATTGATCCTAAAGCGGAATTGGGTCGTCTACAAAAAGACTTAGACAAGGTTCAAAAGCAACATGACCAAATTGCCAATAAACTTTCTAACGAAGGTTTTGTGGCAAAAGCACCTGCTGCTGTGGTTGAAGGCGAAAAAGTGAAACTTGCTGAGTTTGCTGACCAGTTAGCGAAGATTAAAGCGAATATGGAGCAAATTGCGGCGCTTTAATGCTGTAGTTTGATTCAAAAAATCCCCTCAAATGAGGGGATTTTTTATTCTTCGCCTTCTTCAATAATATCAATTTCATTTGTACTGAAAATAGAATCAATTTCATGCTCTTCATATTTTTGTTTTAACATAGTATAAGTTTCTGGGTTAGTAACCCCCCATGAATTAGTCGCCCCTAAAAAAGATAATTGAAAATATTTATTGATATCATCCAACATCATTACATCACGACATAAACCAAGGATGGTATTATTTTTAAGTATTTTATAATTTTGAATAACACGATTAATTAGTTTATCTAAATCATTTAAAGTCTCAATCCCGAAACTCTCCAATTCTTGAATCAACTTTTTCTCGCTCTCAATATTTAAAGATGATGATAAAGACAAATATTCTTTATATTTATTATTAATAAGTTGATTAATTCCGACAGTAGTCAATTCATAATCTAATTTATTTTCTTCAATATCATTATTTAAATTATTTTTATAATCTTCAATTTCTACTGTTAATCTATTAAATTCCATATCAGCAGATTCTAGTAACCCAGATAAAAGTTTAAATCTTCGATTTAAATAAGAAGGCAATTTACCGATAAGTTTATACCCACGATCATGTTCTATTTCAGCCCATGCATGTTCCAATGCTGTTCTAACCTGAATCTCAAAACATAATCCTTTATAAGCTGAAAATTCGGGTAATTTCTCTCGCTCTTTGCCTACATCACATACGAAATGTACTGAACGATATCCTACTTTTTCTTCGCCTAATTTTTCAGATTTATTAATACTGTCTTCAGTATGTACATTAAACATTGATGAAATAAGATTACACACCTTTTGAACATCTGCTTCAATTAATGTAATAACTCGAATACCAGCCAAATCAGTCATTGAAGTTGGGCTGTAATCTTTCTCTGAAAGTTTATCTTTAATTTTTTTGAGAAAGCTTTTTTTCGTCTTAGAGCGATATGGCACATCCACAAAACTAATTTTTTGTGAAATTAATGCATTTTTTAGGGTTACCGCAATAATTTCCGCTAATCCTTTGTAAGGATCAATATTATTGTCATACCACGACCCATGATCTTCTTTAGTTTTGATTTCAACTTTAGAATTCAACCTATACCCCTAGTTAAATTATTAATTATCTGTTTTATATCATTTTTAAAAAAGTCTATCACTCTATTTTTTAATTACCCTCACCCCAACCCTCTTCCACAGGGAGAGGGAGCGTCATTTGATTTAATACCTACGTGAATTTTGTATTGAAGTTCCCTCTCCTCTAAGGAGAGGGTTAGGGAGAGGTATTTTTTAGTTCAGTACATTTCCACCACAAATCCTCCAACACCACATCCGTCCTTCCCAACACATCATAATTCCAATAACGTACAATCGTTAAATCCAAAGCCTCTAAAAACTTAGTTCGCTCAGCGTCATATTCCCTTCCATCATCAGTACCATGCTGACTGCCATCCAACTCAATCACCAAACCAATTTCATGACAGTAAAAATCCAAAATGTATGGCGCAATCACATGCTGACGACGAAATTTGAGATTCATAAAACGCTTGGTACGTAAAAGTTGCCACATGAGGTATTCAGCATCGGTGGCTGTGTGGCGCATAGATTTGGCGAAGAGCAAAAGTTGAGGGTCAAGTTTCTTATTCATAGAAATTTTGTTTTTATTTTTTTGATGATTATAACAAATTTCCCTCACCCCGACCCTCTCCCAAAGGGCATAGGTATCTACACAATTTCCGAGCTTTGCGTTAAATTGAAGAGCATGCTCTTCAATTTCACATCTCTGGTCTGGATCAGCGTCTTGTCAAACGCTATAACAGCCTTGTAAAACTCAATATGAA